>CAZVNK010000007.1:9086-14534 GCA_964628115.1 uncultured Ignavibacteriaceae bacterium
CCGGCGCTGTGTCTCAACTGTCACGCCATGCACTTCCACGCCACCGTCGGCGGGTTGGAGGAGACCACGGAGGCCAACGGCCGCACCGTCGTTTCCACCGCGGACGGGTGGAAAAAGGGCATGCTGACCAAATGCACGCAGTGTCATGCTGAAGTTCACGGATCGGATCTGCCCTCGCAGGCCCTGTCCACGTCCGGCAACGCCTTAACGAGATAGGAGGGAGACATGAAGCATATCCATAATACTGCGTTTTGTGTTCTGTTCGCCCTCGTTGTCATGATCGTTGCGGCGGGTGCTCAGGACGGCGAACCGGTGCAGAACTATTCGATCTGGGTCGGCTCGCATTATACCAGCCTGAACGATTATGCCAAGAAAATCGGCGAGTACAATCTCGGCGACGACGAGTTTCTCCCGGAATTCAAGGGCTTTTATCGGTACCGTGACGCCGACAAGATGATCACGGTGGACGGGCATTATTTCGATCAAAAGAATATCGACGGTACGATCTCCGGCGTGTTCGGCGACCGAATGCGCGGCGAGGCGTACTATCGCTCGATGATTCGTCAGGACGGTCAGGATTTGCTGGCGAACATGGCGGCTCGCGAAAAAACCGCCGCCGGCACTGCGGGCGGCAAAATTCTCACCCATGAGATTCAGGATCTCGGCGCGGATTACAACACCCATCGTTTCGAGGCGGGCGCCAATGTCGATATCCTGCTGTCACGCAAAAACAATATCCGCATGATGGTGGCGCATCGTTCGATTTTCAAAAAAGGCGAGGAACAGAAAATCGCGTCGAACCACTGCTTCAGCTGTCATTTGACGTCGAAAACGATGGATGTCGACCGCCAAACGCATCAGTTCAAAACCGGTATTCAGGCCGATATTTCCGAATTCACGGTCGGATATCAGTTCGGATTTCGTTATTTCGACTCCAAAGCCGAGGATGTCACGGCGTACTATGACAATGCCCAGCATCCGGTCAACGGCGGAAGTCAGGACGAGTTCGCCTCGCGCCTGAATTTCGACGATACCACGCTGGCGTATGGAACCTATCCCGAAACCCAAAAGATGTCCCATAAACTGCGGTTCAAGGGGGATATCGGCAAGGGACGGTTTTCCAGTTCGATCGGTTACAGTATCGCCAAAAACAAGGGAACCGAGTTGGAAACCGACGCCTGGACCGGCGCGGCCAATTACACCGTACCGCTGTCGAAACGAACCCGCCTGATCGCCAAAGTCGCCGGAACGCGGCTGACCGCCGATGATCCGTTTATCGATTTGGCCGAGTATCGCGAAGGCATGGACGGAACCAATACCGATGCGACAATCACCAATTTCGACTATGTTCGGTATTCCAGTCTGGATCGGGCCGATGCGCGGGTTTCCGCCGAGGTGACTTCGCGAGTGACGCCGCGAACGACGGTGAGCGTGCTGGCGGGGTACAATCATGTCGACCGGTACGATTATCCCACGATCGACGAGCATTACAAGACCGACAAGTTTTTCGGTCAGGCCAAGCTCCGCTATCGCAAGGGACTCCGATATTCGAACATGATCAAATACCGTTTCGAGAAAACTTCCGATCCCTTCCGATCGTTCCGCGGTCTGTTTGAAGAGGCCGGGCGGGATATCTTGGAACCGGATGTGACCCCGGGCGGGACATTCTCCGGGTATTTGTTCTCGTACTATCAGCGCGAAAACCTGCGCTATCAGAATATCACCGCGCAACCGACCGACGCGCATATTTTCGAGTTCAGCTCGACCTATCGGCCGACCATGAAAACCAGTATCATGTTCGGCGTGAAAGGTCAATACGATAAAAACGGCGATCTGGACTCTTTGGATGTCAAACATCTGTCACTAAGGCCCCACGCGAATTTGACACTGAACCCCAATCCGAAATGGTCGGTTCTGACCGGCTATACGTTCGGATATTACAAATCAAGGGGACCGATTACCGTGGCGCTGTTCGACGGCTGAGCGGCCGGAATATCTACCGTCACCGGTGGTGACGGTCCGGAAGCGCGACACTATGGTTCCGAATATACCATGGCCGACTACGAGTCCAACGCGCACAATGTGTATTTCACCGCCAGTTTTCTGCCTGATCCGAAAGTCCACCTGGTCGGAACAATCGGATACAACAAGTCCACCGCGGAATTGAAAACGGTAACCATGCCTGATATCTCCGACCGGATCTCCGCCGATCCGGTGTTCCCGGGCGAAATCGAAACTGATCCGGAGAAGTTCGAATTCACCGATCTGCCGGATTATTCCGATCTGGACTATGAGCTGATTCAATTTTCGTTTGGCATCGCCTATGAAGTCTCGCCGGGGGTGCGGCTGACGGCCGACGCCGATTATGCCGACTTGACCGACAATCAGGGGTATGTCTACGGAATCGAATCGGGTTCGCTGTTCATTATTCGCACAGGCATTCAATTCGATTTCTAAATCAAGCATGGCGATAAAACGCCGAAACGGTCGCTCGCGACGGGCGGCCGTTTTTTTATGGATTGACGCAATCCATATTACCCTTAATAATTCGCGTCGGAAACCGAAATAGACGGTATGGCCGGCGCGTTCGAGACGAACGCGGTACCGTCAACCGTGAAATGACACATGGGGGCCTGCAATGAGGCTGATCAACCAGACGCTGATGGAACAGATGCGGATCGATGAGTTCGATATCGAACGCCGCAAACGACTGCTCGGTATCACCGCTCGCGACGTCGAAGTCCTCTCCGGATGCAAGGAATTCATTCGGCAGAACGCCGACCGAATCGCCGCGACGTTTTATGAACTGCTGACCGCCGATGATGATATGGTGGTGTTGATCGGTGATGCCGACACCCTGCGCCGCATGCACAAAACCATGAAGTCCTATCTGGTGGAGCTTTTCGGCGGTTTCTATGACTCTGCCTATGTCAACAACCGCCTGCGGGTGGGGATGGTGCACACGCGAATCGGAGTCGAACCGAAGCATTATCTCGCCGCCGTGTGGAATCTGAAAAACATCCTGAAGGAATATCTTGAGCGTTTTATCGAAAAAGACGCCGGTCGGGATGAATTGTATGTCGCTCTGGAGAAGATTCTGAATTTCGACACGCAACTGGTTATCGACGCCTACATTCGCAGTCTGATGTCGCAGGTCGAAATCGCAAAAGAAAAAACCGAGGGATACGCGCGCCACCTTGAGGCGAAAGTCGCCGAGCGAACGCAGGAACTCGAGGAGTTGTCCCGTCGCGACGGTCTCACCGGATTGTACAACAAACGCTCGTTTCTGGAATTCCTTCGACGTGATCTGGCGCTGGCGGAACGCAACAAGACGCCGCTGAGCCTGGTGTATTTCGATGTCGACCGGTTCAAACATATCAACGACACGTTCGGTCATCAGAAAGGGGACGACGTCCTGCGCAATATCGGGGCGATTTTGCTTTCGCTTTCGCGGGAAACCGATATTCCCTGCCGTTTCGGCGGCGATGAGTTTTGCGTGATCCTGCCCAATACCGCCAATGCCGAAGCCGTTCATTATTGCGATCGCATAACACGAGACTTTGCCAAACGCTTTGCCTCGTTTTCATTGAGTATCGGGATTGCCCAGACCGGACCGGATCAATTCGATGACATGGACGCCCTGGTCAGTCGGGCCGATCGCGCCATGTACGATGTTAAAAAACAAACACCGGCTCCCACTCCGGCATGACCCACGGGTAATATCCGCAGTATCATTTATCCTGACCCCGTTTCGATCGTATAGTTTTTAGTTGAAATCCTTCGACTGGACTGATAACGTGAAAGCAGTTCATTTGGGGTATGTTTAACGTGAGATATAATCGATGAAATTTCCAGCGTCGCTAACCGAGACTTTCGATATACTCGGGAGTATTTTGCACTACCGGTTGTTTGAGTTGAATCAGACACCGGTAACCGTGTCGTCACTGCTGATGTTCATCATCGTCCTGCTGATCTTCCTGCTGATTTCGCGCGTTATCAACAAAGTCATTCTGCGGCGTTTACTCAATCGTATGGCTATCGATGACAGCACCAGTTATCGCATGGTGCGGATCGGGCATTATCTGGTGATGATTATCGGGGTCTTGTTCGCGTTCCAGTTCGTGGGAATCGATCTTGGCGGGCTGGCGGTTATTTTCGGTTTGCTGTCGGTCGGGATCGGATTCGGCCTGCAGAATGTCACCTCGAATTTCATCGCCGGTTTGATTTTGCTGTTCGAACAGCCGATTCGGGTCGGCGACCGGGTGACGGTCGGCGGGACCGAGGGAAACGTGATGGCGATCAATATGCGTTCGACCACGATTCGGACGTTGAACAATATCACCATCATCGTACCCAACGCCGAGTTCATTTCGGAACGGGTGACCAACTGGTCGCACGGCGACAGCAAAATCCGGCTTGATATCGACGTCGGCGTGTCATATAACTCTGATCTTGAAACCGTCCTGAAAGCCCTGCGCGAAAGCGCCGATGAACATCGGGAGGTCCTGAAAACGCCTGCGCCGGACGTCCTGCTGATGGAATTCGGAGATTCATCGTGGAACATGCGCCTGCGGGTCTGGATCGTCAGTCCCAAGCGGTATTACCTGGTGCGCTCCGAGATCAATCAAACCATCGTGGGAAAATTCCGGCAATACGGTATCGAAATACCGTTTCCGCAACGGGATTTGCATCTTCGTTCACCGCTTCCGGTTCCTCTGAAAACAAACGAGGAAAACAAACCATAACATACAAGGCGGCATACATGGAAAATTCCGGTCAATCGAATGGCGCCTCTCAGGGCATGGGAGGTGTCAAAAAAGTCATAATCGTCGTCATTGCCGTTTTGGCGGTGATCATTCTCCTGCAGAACACGCAGGTCGTCACCCTGCACTTTTTGTTCTGGCGTCTGAGTATGTCGCAGGCCTTATTGTTTCCACTGACCCTGCTAATCGGATTCGTCCTTGGCCTGCTGATTGTCTCGCTATCCGGGAAAAAGTCCGGGGGACGCTCCAAATAGCCTGTTATTCGAACAGTTCGGCGAAAAAGGCCTTCATGGCCTCCCATGATCTCCGGTCGGCGGCCTTGTTGTAAGCGACCCCCCGTGAGGGATCGTCACCCGAACCGGGGTTGGTGAAGCTGTGCACCGCGCCGCCGTAAAACACCATCTGCCAGTCGACTCCCGCGTCGCTCATCTCATTGAAAAAGGCCGTCACCTGCTCATCGGGGACATGGGGATCATCGGCCCCGTGCAATATTAAGACTTTGGCCTTCATCTGTTTGGCGTCGGCGGGATCGGGTGTGTCAAGATTACCGTGAAAACTGACCACGCCGCCGAGTTCCGCCCCGGATCGCGCCAGCTCCAGCACTGTCCCGCCGCCGAAACAATACCCAATCGCCGCAACGCGTTTCGGATCAGTCAGTTCGTGGTTTTTCAGCCAGTCCAATCCG
>CAZVNK010000007.1:14561-17442 GCA_964628115.1 uncultured Ignavibacteriaceae bacterium
ACTTGTTTGCGGACGAATGCCTTTGCCGTACATATCGCCCGCGAACGCGATATAGCCGAGTTCGGCCAACCGCCGGACCCGGGATTCGGTGTAGTCGTTGATTCCGGTCCATTCGTGAATAACCAGCACTCCGGGGCGTCGACCGGAAATGGCATCGTCATAGGCTAGGAAACCCTCAAGAATAATGTCGCCATGATGGTATTCGATAGTCTCGGTATGGATTTCCGCCGAAGCAGTTGATACCAATAAAAAAATAATGAAAACAACTGATGTGAATTTCATTTGTCCTCCCCTGTTTTTTATTGTGATGTAATGGGTTATATGTTTTGTGAACAATTGCGCGGCAATCGATGTTCCCCGAAAAATATGTCAAAATACCGGCTGTTTATACGCTTTCTTATTGACAAAAGGGCGCAAATAGCGTAATTTATTCATGATCGGGGCATCCGCCTTGGACGGATGCCGATGAGTAACGCCTCGGCAGTGCAATGTAACCTTACCGCCAGACTTTCCGCCTAGCCGGGGGGCTAACAATGTGGTTTACTTCCCGATCAAAAACGTATAATGAGTAGTGGCTGTGTCGATAATTTGCTTTGCCCTCGGGACTCTCAAAAGGGAGGCAAGGCAATAAAGAACCGGATCAGGTTAAATATGAAAGCGTGATCTGGCGATAAAGATAAATGCGGCGACCTACCGGATATACACACGCCAATACATTAGGTATGGTCGTTTTGAAGGGTGCATGTGTCATCTAGATCACATGCACCCGCCATTTTTTATGGCGGAATGTTTCTCCAGCAAGGCTGATAGTATATAAGACGAGATTTTGCCCCGCAATGTTTCCCGGTTTGTGTTGATGTATCACTTATGTGCCGAATTGAAGATTCCCTTATAAAAAAACGGCAGGCCCAAAGCCTGCCGTTTGTAATCGTTATCTTTCAAACCAAATCAATAACTGCTCGCGTCCAGCTTCACTTTGCCCCGGAATATCCAGTAGATGCTGATCGTGTATGCGATCACCAGCGGCATACCCAAAAGCGCGATTATCAGCATGATGTCCAGCGTTTTGGCCGATGACGCCGCGTTGTAAATGGTCAGGCTGTATTCGGTCATCGGTCGAGACAAAATCATGTTCGGATACATGCCGATCCCGAACAACGCCAACAACGCCACCATCGATGCGCACGATGATAAAAACGCCCGAAACTCCCGCCCGTGATGAATTTCTCGCGGGATATTGGCAATGGCCAGGGCATTCAGAACCGGGATAACAAACAGCACCGGGAACGCCTTGAGATTGGCAGTCATGTGCGGAACATAGATCAACGTCACCAGCGTGGTCATGACATAACAGATCACGAAAATGATAATGGTGTTGTTGATCCAACCCCGGACTTTGGCCTGAAGGTCCCCTTCGGTTTTCATGACGGCGTAAATCGCGCCGTGCATCATGAACAGCGCCACGGTGGTAACGCCCACGAGAAGGGCATACGGGTGCAGGAGTCCCCCAAACGAGCCGACGAATTCGAACTCACCGTCCAACGGAATTCCCCAGGCGATATTGCCCAGCGCCACGCCGATCAGCAGACTGGAGACGATACTGGAAACACTGAAACTGACATCCCAGAACTGTCGCCACCATCGCATCGGTTGTTTGGAGCGGAAATCGATCGCGACGGCGCGAAAAATCAGCCCGAACAACAACAGCATCATCGCCATATAGAATCCGGAAAACGAAGTCGCGTACACTTCCGGGAACGCCGCGAACAGCGCCCCCCCGCCGGTCACGAGCCAGACTTCGTTGCCGTCCCAGACCGGTCCGATGGCGTTGATCATGACGCGCCGGTCGGTGTCGCTTTTGGTAAACAGATGCAAGGCGCCGATACCGAGGTCGAAACCGTCGAGGATCGCATAGCCCGTGAACAGCACCCCGACCAGTCCGAACCAGATCGTATTGAGATCAAGTGTGAAATTCATGCCATGTGCCCCTCTTTCATTACAGCCTCCATTTCCGGCCCGTGTTGTATTTTCTCATTCAACAGGTATATGAACAGTGTCAATAGTAGCAGATATATCAGCGAAAACAAAATCAGCGAGGTGATTACCTGCCCCGCCCCGACACTCACCGACAGCGCATCCGACGTGCGCAAAAGGCCGTAGACGAGCCAAGGCTGACGACCCACTTCGGCGGAAAACCAGCCGAGTTGATTGGCGATATGAGGCAACAGCACCGCCACGATCAGGACTTTCAGGTACCACCGCTTTTCGAAAAGCCATTTGCGCCACCAGCCGTAGGCGTTGAGCAGGGCCAGCAGGATCAGAATCATCCCGATCCCGACCATGATATGATAACTCTGGAACACCAGATTAACCGGCGGACGATCCTCCGGCGGAAACGCCTTCAGTCCGGTAACCGGGGTGGCGGCATCGAAACCGATCATGAAACTGAGCAGGCCGGGAATCTGTAAACCGATAGTCTCTTCGTTTTCTTCGTCCACCCATCCGAATAAGTACAATCCGGCCGGGGCGCTGACCTCGTAATGTCCCTCGAAGGCCGCCAGTTTGGCGGGTTGGGTGTGGGCGATGGTCTCGGCGCTACTGTGCCCGGTCGCCAACTGCATGATCGAGGCGACGATCGCGACGGGGATGGCGATTTTCATCGAGCCGCGCGCAAAATCGAGATGCTTCTTGCGAAGAATATAAAAGGCGCTTACGCTGAGAACGAAGAACGCGCCCGCCTGCCAGGCGCCCATATAGACGTGGCTGATACGGTCGAGAAAGGACGGGCTGAATACCACCTGCCAGAAATCGACGATTTCGGCGCGCGCCGCGTCGCCGACCCCGACGATATGATGTCCGGCCGGAGTCTGTTGCCAGGAGT
>CAZVNK010000007.1:17452-19154 GCA_964628115.1 uncultured Ignavibacteriaceae bacterium
GATCCAGATCGCCGAGAAATGCGCCCCGAACGCCACCAGAATGGTGGCGATGAAATGCGTGCGTGGTTTGACTTTGTCCCACCCGAACAGCAGGATCGCCAGGAAACCGGATTCGAGGAAAAACGCGAACACTCCCTCGGCCGCGAGCGCGCTTCCGAATACGTCGCCGACGAAACGGGAATAGGTCGCCCAGTTGGTGCCGAACTGAAATTCCATGACGATGCCGGTGGCAACGCCGAGCGCGAAGATCAAACCGAAAATTTTCACCCAGAAACGGGTCATGTCAGGGTACAATCGGTTTTTGGTTTTCATGTACATCCCCTCCATGATGACCAGAATCAAACCGAGGCCGATACTCATTGGAGGAAAAATATAGTGAAAACCGATAGTCAGGCCGAATTGCACCCGTGAGAGTAATGCCAAATCCATTGTATTATAATCTCCCGGTAGGGATTGACGTCCCGTTTGTTTATGCGATTAAATTAATCCATTTTTACGTTATTTGAACGGCGATGTCAAGCGGAAACGTGAAAAAGACAATCAGTCGTGATAACTCTTGAGCGGCAGGGGAGCGGCGGCGTCGGTAACCGCGCCGATTTTGACGGCGAAGCTGGATTTTTGCGCGATATCATGGTCGGTGATATAATGCACGTCCAGAAGGCCCTCGGTGCGATACCCGGTACGGATATAATTGGCCTCGGCCAGACATCGACTCCAGCCGTCCATCCACAACGTCAGACGGTGCAACTGCTCGTCGGTGCCGCGCACGTGCACCAGCAGATTGATGTCGCTGGCCGGGCCGGCGGTGGCGTTCTTGGCGCTACCGAACAGGTACAATCCCGCGACGCCGTACTGACGGCCGTCAAGCTCGTTCGCCAGTCGCTCCGCCATTTGGGTGCGCCACTGCCAGTAATTGGTGCGGTCGGCGCCGGTGGTCTGGATCGTGACTCCGAGCGTGTGCCCGCCGGGCGACGGCGGCACCAGCATCCCGACCGCCCCGTCCAGATCGGCATTCATCAGTACCCGCAAAATCATCCCGTCGGTGACGCGCGGGACGTCGATCACTCTCACGACCTCGGCCAGACCGGTGAATTCGGGGAGCAGTTCGCTCAATGCGTTGGGCGAATCGATCAGGAAACGTTCGTTGAAAACAATGCCGGATTCATCGGGATACAACGGCAAATAGCGAATACCGCCCTCCACCAGATCCTGGAAGAAATGCGTTCCGAACGACAGGTCGGGCATGTACCCCGCCTTGCGCCGGGCAATTTCGATCAGGACGGCGGTGTTGTTGATGTCGGAATAGGTGACACTGACGCCGAGCTTGATATCGCCGCGACTGCCCCAGCGTCCCGGCCCCATCAGGATGAATCTACGTCGCGTCAGCAGGCTGTTCAGTTTGCCGACCGCCCGTCCGACCGCGAGTAGTTCGTTGCGGGTTTTCAGCGCCGCGTACTGCAGGGGATCGACATAGACGATATGCGTGATATCGGGAACCCGGCCGTTGGATACATAACGATCGGCGGAGAACAGGCACTGTTGACTCGGGATATCTTTCGGGATCGGATCGGGAACGGCGATATCGGAATAACTCTGCGGACGGCATTGCAGTAAGTACAACTCTTTGCCGTCGGACGCGAACTCGACGTCGACCGGCATGACCATCGACTCCTCGAGCGTTTGCAGAATGGCCTGCATCCGT
>CAZVNK010000008.1:0-5313 GCA_964628115.1 uncultured Ignavibacteriaceae bacterium
TTTGAACATCCCGCCCATCATATCGGCAAAACGGAACGAAAATCGGACACCATTTAAAAATGTTTCATAGGAGATATCCACAAAAAAGACCGAAACCAGCAGGGCTCCGGCAATGGCCACGAAATTAGCAACAATGACGAGAATCGGAAGCATGATAACACATGCCAGAAAACGCGGCATCACCAGGTAACGAACCGGACTGATACCCATCGAATCAAGGGCATCGATCTGTTCAGTCACCCGCATCGTTCCCAGCTCGGCGGCAATCCCGGCGCCGACCCGTCCGGCCAAAACCAATGCCGATAAAACCGGGGCAAGTTCGATCACGACCGCCTTGCCGACCGCCGCGCCGAGATAGCGTAGCGGTGCGCCGATATAGGTAAACTGGTAAGCGGCCTGCCAGGCCGACACCGCGCCGACGAAAACTGAAATAATGGCAATCAGCGGGAGTGACTTGTTACCGATGACAAAGCATTGATCGATGATCAGTTTGCCGGAACGCGGGATATCCTTGAAATAGTAGATGGACTTTGCCAGAAGCAAAAAAACACTGCCGAGTCGACCGACGAAATTGATCGTCCGCCGCCCGATGAGGAGAAATCCGTTTCCCATTACTTAAAAAGGCTGATCCTTTTCCAAATACTGACTGGCCAGATTTTCAAAGCGCGCGAATTCCTTGACAAAGGCCAATTCGGCCACCCCGGTCGGGCCGTTACGCTGCTTGGCGATGATGATTTCGGCCTTGCCCTCCACCTCCATTCGCTTGGGATCATCCCGATCCAGATGCGAGAGATAGAACTCGGGCCGAAAGACGAACATCACCACGTCGGCATCCTGTTCGATCGCGCCTGATTCGCGCAGGTCGGACAACTGCGGGCGTTTGTCACCGCCGCGCGTTTCCACCATGCGCGACAACTGGCTGACCGCCAGCACCGGTATACTCAATTCCTTCGCAAGCCCCTTGATCGACCGTGAGATTAACGCCATTTCCTGCTGACGATTTTCTACTCGCCCGGAGACATTAATCATTTGAATATAGTCGATCACGATCAGGCCGATATTGTGTTGCGCTTTCAGCCGACGCGCCTTGGCGCGCATTTCCAGCGTCGTGAGCGTCGGCGAGTCATCAATATATATATCGGCATCTCGCAGGGGATCTCCGGCGATACTCAGCTTTTGCCAGTCGGAATCGCGAAGTTTCCCGGTGCGAAGCAAGTGCTGGCTGATCCGGGCGCGGCCGCACAACAAACGCAGGGCCAACTGCTCTTTTGACATTTCAATCGAGAACACCCCGACCGGGACTTTCTTTTCGATCGACACGTGTTCGGCGATATTCAGCGCCAACGCCGTCTTGCCCATCGACGGCCGTCCCGCCACCACGATAAAATCGCCGCTGTGCAAACCGGATGTCATATCGTCGATTTTTTTGTACCCGGTTTCAAGCCCGGCCAAACCGCCGCGCGTTTCCTGATAATCCTCGATCTGTTCGAATGTATGCGGAATCAATTCCGAAAGCGCCACGAATCCCTGGCGCATACGACTTTCGGAAATGGCGAAAATATTCTGCTCGGCGCTGTCAAGAATGTCGGACACGTCCATGTCGAGCGAATAACAGCTTCTGGTAATATCATTGGATGCCGAAATCAACCGCCGCAGAACCGATTTTTCCAGCACGATGTTGGCATAAGACACGGCGTTGGCAGTGGTCGCGATACCGTCGACCAATTCGATCAAATAGGATCGCCCGCCGATTTTGTCGAGCTGTCCCATTTTAACCAGCTCATCGCCGACAGTGGTGATATCGCACGGCTCGTTCTTTTCATACAACTGCAGGACAGCCCGGTAGAGTGTCTGATGCTTGTTATGATAAAAACTACCGGGATCGGCCAGAACCTCGATAATCGACGAGATCGCCTCCTGATCCTTGAGAATCGATCCCAACACCGCCTGTTCGGCATCGATTGACTGCGGCGGCTCCAGCCTGGTGATATTTTTCGGTTTTTCGGTTCTGACCGGCATGTATTATTCCGAGGTTAATTCGTCGTAACGGGCGCGAAGCATTTGCACGTCCTCCCAGACGTCGCGTTTGTAGGACTGGAAGCGCAACAGCGCCGCCGGATGATAGGTCACCAGAAACGGAATTCCGTGAAAATCGTGCCACTGTTTGCGCAATTTGCCCAGCGGCGTGGTGGTTTGCAGTAATGCCTGCGCCGAAATCCGCCCGAGCGCGCAGATAAGTTTCGGCTTGATCATGCCTATCTGTTCCAGCAGATACGGCATGCACGCGGTCATCTCATCCGGTTGCGGATCGCGGTTTCCCGGCGGACGGCATTTGAGAATATTGGCGATAAACACGTCGTCTCTGCTGAAATTGATCGCCGCGAGAATCTTGTCGAGCAGTTGTCCGGCACGCCCGACAAACGGCACGCCGTTCAAATCCTCGTCGCGTCCGGGAGCCTCCCCGATAAAGAGCACGTCCGCTTTGGGATTGCCGGCGCCGTACACGAATTTGGTGCGGGTGGCGCCGAGCGGGCATTTTTGACAATCGCAGATGGCTTTTTCATGTTGTGTCAGTGAGCGAAAACGCGGCGCGTTTTTCTTTTTGCCGTTGGCGGCAAGATTTTTCCTGATGGCGGCGATGCGTTTGGGATTGATAACGATTTCCTCCGCGCCCATTTCAACCTGACTGCGCAGGGCTTTTTTAATCAGCAGTGAGGTTTTGCGATCAAGTCGTCCGGTTAGAATACTCATGATGGTTACAACCTGCTTATACGTTCGCAGATGAGATCGGCCAGAGCACGCTTGGTCATGGTCGGTAACTCCACCGGGTCGCCCTTTTTAAGCAGAAGGGTCACGCGGTTGGTGTCGCCACCGAAGGGGTGAGTATTTTCAAGCGAATTCAGCACGATCATATCCAGCCCCTTGGCTTTCAGCTTCGCGGTCGCGTTGGCGAGTCCGTTCTCCGTTTCGAGCGCAAAGCCGACAACCTTTTGTTTGGTCTTTTTAGTTTTCTTCAAGGATTGTAATATATCAATAGTAGGCGTGAGTTCAAAAGATAAAACAGCCGCATTTTTCTTGATTTTTTGTTTCGCAGTTTGTTTAGCAGTATAATCCGCCGGAGCGGCGGCCATAATCAGAATATCCGCTTTGGAGAAGGCTTTTTTTACCGCCTTGTGCATTTGCTCGGTCGTTTCGACCGCGATAATATTCATCCCGCCCGGCGGTCGTAATGCTGTCGGCCCGGATACCAGGGTCACCTCGGCGCCCATATCCCGCGCGGCCTCGGCCAGCGCGTAGCCCATTTTCCCCGATGATTCATTGGAAAGATATCGCACCGGATCGAGATATTCCCGGCAAGGCCCGGCGGTCACGATTACTTTTTTCTTACTTAAGAGCTTTTTTTTTTGAAGAAAGGCGGTCACGGCTTTAAAAATATCTTCCGGCTCGGCCATGCGTCCCGGGCCGATCGTATCGCAGGCGAGTTCTCCCTCGCCGGGACTGACGAAATGATAGCCCAGCTTTTTGAGTTTCTCGATATTGCCCTGTGTGATGGGATTGAGATACATGCTGGAATTCATCGCCGGACAAATCATGACCGGTTTGTCGGTGGCGCAAATCACCGTGGTCAGCAAATCATCACAGATACCGGATGCCACCTTACCAAGAAAATTGGCCGTGGCAGGCGCAATGACAAACAAGTCCGGCCATCCGGCCATGTCGATATGATGCGTGCCGACAAAACGTTCATCCGGGAACATGTCAATCGGCACCGGATTCTGCGACACGGTTTCGATTGTCAGCGCGGTGATGAATTTCTCGGCGTGACGCGTCATGATGGCGCGCACCTCGGCCTCATCCTTTTTGAGCAGGCGAATCAAAAAGGGCGTTTTATAAGCGGCAATGCCGCCGGTCAGCCCAACCGTGATTTTATAATCTTTGAGAGACATGAGGAATTCGACCCGGCTCAATGAACCGGATCGTCATCATACGAAAACATATGAGAGGGCTGGCGAAGAATCTCAGGGATATTGACTTCACGAAACAGCACGGCGCCGATCACGATTTTGATCTGGTCGAGATCGATAGGCGTCGGCCCGACCGTCCCACCCCGCTCGAGTATCAATTCCATGTCGTTATCACTGAGCAGGTTAAGATACTTCATTTGAAGTAAATATCCATATGCGTCGGCGGTGAAATGCTGGCGTTCCTTCTCCGAAAGCACCCGAATCGAATCACCCGTCGGCGGCGATTCCGAAAGCGTTTCCGGTTCACCCTGCAGATGATCGATCACCCAGGAATAGGCAAAACTGATTTCACTGTCGGTAAACCCCTGACTTTTCAAATCGTCGGAGATATCGTCAAAACTGTCCACCTGCCCCTGCGTTTCCCTGATATGGGACATGATCAGGACAACGATTTCGAGAAGTCTGTCACCCAAAGTTCTTCCTCACCCTTCGCTGTTTTCAATATTCTAATTTACGCGACAACCACCCTATTTGCAAGGATATTTCCGCGCCTCATCCAAAATTAATGTTTGAAATGTCTTACTCCGGTAAAGACCATCGCGGCGTTGGCTTTGTCTGCCGCCGTAATGACATCCGGATCACCTTTCGATCCACCCGGCTGAATAATCGCGGTCACACCCGCCGAGGTCGGCACTTCAACACCGTCGGGCATGGGGAAAAAGGCATCCGATGCCAGCACCGCGCCTTTGGCCCGGTCACCGGCGCGTTTCACCGCCAGTTCGGCGGCATCGACGCGCGAGGTCTGCCCCATCCCAATACCGACCGTTGCGGTTCCTTTGACCAGCACGATGGCGTTGGATTTGGTGTGCTTCACTATTTTCCAGGCGAACAAGAGGGACTTGATTTCATCCGGCGTCGGTTCGCGCTTGGTGACGGTTTTCAGCGATGATTCCAGCGTTTCGATATCATCGGCGGTCTGATAAAGCGCACCGCCGCGAACGAATTTGATTACCATCTCGCCTTCGGGACGACCGTTTTCGATTCCCGGAAGAACCAAAAGACGCCGCATTTTTTTCTTCTTGAGCATGGCCAAAACGTCATCATCGAATCCCGGCGCGAGAATGCACTCCACGAAATGGGTCTTGTGAAGCAGTTCAGCGGTGGCCATATCGACCTTGCGGTTCAAACCGATAATCGATCCGAACGCGGACAGCGGATCGGATGCCAGCGCATCGCGATAAGCATCGGCGAGCGTCTCCCCGGTTGCCGCACCGCACGGATTGGCATGTTTGAGGACACAGGCAAACGGCTCCTTGAAATCGAGAAGCATATCCAGACAGGCGTCGAG
>CAZVNK010000008.1:5323-5791 GCA_964628115.1 uncultured Ignavibacteriaceae bacterium
GGAATAGTTATTATACGACAACTCTTTTCCCGAAAGCACCTGCGCGTTGGCAAGAGTCGGTCCGGAAAATCCGGGATCATTGTAAAACGACGCCTTTTGATGCGGATTTTCTCCGTAACGCAATGACGCCATGCGCGTCAGACTCAGATTCAGCTTGTCCGGGAAATCGCCCTCGGCGGTATCTTTACCGGCGGCGAAATAACCCGAGATCGCGCCGTCATACCGATTGGTCAGGGCAAATGCCCGCGCCGCCAGTTGACGCCGGAATTCCATGTCGAGCGCGCCGTCGTTTTTCTTCATCTCATCGAGGACGGCGGTATAATCGCCGGGATCGGTTACGATGGTGACGAAATGGTGGTTCTTGGCAGCAGAACGCACCATGCTGGGGCCGCCGATATCGATATTCTCGATAATCTCCGGGCGCTCTGCCCCGCGCGCAACAGTCGCTTCAAACGGATAGAGATTGAC
>CAZVNK010000008.1:5801-14765 GCA_964628115.1 uncultured Ignavibacteriaceae bacterium
GCGACACCGTCGAAATTCTTGGCCGCCGCGCGGATCATGGTCGGCCCGCCGATGTCGATATTTTCGATAATGTCCTTGTCGGTCGAATCGGGATTGGCCACGGTCTGCTCGAACGGATAGAGATTGACCACGACCATGTCGATCAGCTTGTATTCCTGATGCTGTAATTCGGCCTGGTCGTCTTCATTGTTCCGCCGGGCCAGAATCCCCGCGTGGACTTTCGGGTGCAACGTTTTCACTCGCCCACCGAGAATTTCCGGCGCACCGGTGAACGTCGAGACCGACACCGCCTGAATCCCTTCCTTTTTCAAAACCGCCAGCGTACCGCCGGTCGATATAATTTCCACACCGAAATCACTTAACGCCCGGGCGAATTCGACCAAACCATCCTTGTTGGAAACCGAAACCAGCGCCCGTTTAATCGTTATCCTGTCACTCATGCTATGACCCCATCAATAGTTTCGCCGCCTCGGCGTACCGGGCGACGGATTTTTCAACAATGTCAGCCGGGAGTTTCGGTCCCGGCGGAGTCTTGTCCCAGTCGAGTCCGGCAAGATAATCCCGAATGAACTGCTTGTCAAATGACGGTTGACTTTTTCCGGGGGCATATTGATCGGCAGGCCAGAAACGCGATGAATCCGGCGACAGAACCTCATCGATCAGAATAAACGTCCCGTCCTTGTATCCGAATTCGAATTTGGTGTCGGCGATGATAATCCCCCTGGTCAGCGCGTATTCGGCGGCCTTGGTGTATATCTCCAACGATTTGTCGCGACAGAGTTCGGCGGTTTCTCGTCCGACAATGTCGAAAGACTGCTCGAATGAAATGTTCTCGTCGTGCCCTTCTTCGGCTTTGGTCGACGGCGTAAAGATCGGTTGCGGCAAACGCCCCGATTCCTGCAAATCGGCGGCGAATTCAAAACCGTGCACCCGATTGACGCCGTTTTTGCGGGCGGCGGTCAATTCCTTCCACATCGACCCGCTGATATATCCCCGGACTATGCATTCCAGATCGATCCGGTCGGCCTTGGTGACCAGCATACTGCGCCCATCGAGCATATCGCGATACTTGTGCAGTTCCGTCGGATACTCATCCACGTCGGCGGTGATTAAATGCGACGGGATCACATCCGCGAGAAACTCGAACCAGAACAGCGACATCGACGTGAGAATCTTCCCCTTGCCGGGAAAGCCGTTCGGAAGCACGACGTCGAACGCCGAAACCCGATCGGTGCTGACGATCAGCAGTCGGTCGTCCAGATCGTAAACGTCGCGAACCTTCCCCTGACGAAACAGCGGGAACTCCTTGATATCGGTTTGTAAAACTTCGTTTGTCATCATGTCTATTTCCCTTGAATGAGGTTTTGCAATGCTATCGGATATATTTCATGTTCGATTTTCAATACTCGCGCCGCCAAACTGTCCGGCGTATCATCGGGCAAAACCGGCACTTTTTTCTGCAAAAGGATTCGGCCGTTGTCATAGATTTCATCCACCAGATGGACTGTCGCGCCGGATTCCGTATCGCCCGCTGTCAGCACCGCCTCATGGACGTGGTGGCCATACATCCCCTTGCCACCGTGTTTGGGAAGAAGCGCCGGATGAATATTGGTGATACGATTGCGGTATTTTTGTATCAGCGGTTTCGGTAAAAGATTCAAATAGCCGGCCAGCGCGATATAATCGACGGCGTAACTTTCGAGCATTTCCATCAGGTCTTTATGCGCGGACTCTTTGTCCGGGTAATTTTTCGGATCATATACGAAAGTGTCGATTCCGGCCCGACGAGCCCGCTCCAAACCGGAGGCATTGTCGCGACGTGAGACCACCAGGACGATGTCGGCCGATAGCCGCCCTTCATGTGATGCATCAATCAATGACTGTAAGTTAGTGCCACCACCAGATATAAAGACAGCAATATTAATCTTAGCACTCATCCGGTCACTCCTCTGTCGACAATCTCACCGATGAAATATTCAGTTTCGCCGATGGCATTTCGTATTATGTATCCAACAAGAAACAATACGACTTGTTTCTTTCCGGTCAATTCTTATTCATAAATTATTGAAATCCGATCAACAGCATTCCTGATTATACTCTTATCCGCGACTTGCGCCAAGCGTTTTTCTTCGATTATTTTCGGCAGGATGAAGCTCAATAAAAAAGGCGCTGAAACAATCGCCGCTTTTGCAGACAACCCTCAACGCCTTTGGTGTATTATATACCTATCAGGTTATGGCATTCGTTAAAAACCCAATATTACGCCATTATAAAAACGGCAGAAACTCATTGATTTCATACTGGCTGACATGGGTGCGATAGGCATCCCACTCCACTTTCTTGTTGGCGATCAGCTTATTAAAAATATGTTCACCCAGAACGTTTTTCACCATCACCGATCCCTCCATCAACTGAATCGCGCTTTCCAGCGATCCCGGCAGGGAGTCAATATCGAGCTGACTGCGTTTCTCAAGCGACATGGTGAAGATGTTCTCTTCGATCGGATCGGGAAGCGGGTATTTGTTCTTGATACCTTCCAACCCCGCGCCGAGCATACAAGCGAACGCCAGATACGGATTGCAGGCCGGATCGGGTGAACGCAGTTCAAGCCGCGTGGAGACTTCGCGCCCAATATCGAACATCGGCACCCGCACCAGGCTGGAGCGGTTGCGACGCCCCCATGAAATATACACCGGGGCTTCATAACCGGCCACGAGACGTTTGTAGGAATTGATCCACTGATTGGTCACCAGCGTGAATTCCTTGACATGATGCAACACTCCGGCCAGAAACTGCCGCGCCATTGTCGACAGCTGATAGGTGTTCTTTTTGTCGAAAAACAGGTTCTTGTCACCCTTGAACAGCGACATATGCGTATGCATGCCCGATCCGTTCTGACCGAAAATCGGCTTGGGCATGAATGAGGCATAAATTTCGTTTTCCGCCGCGATTTCCTTAACAACCATCTTGTAGATCTGCGTAAAATCAGCCATCACCATCGCTTCCTGATACTTCAGGTCGATTTCCTGCTGGCTGGGGGCGACTTCATGATGAGAGCATTCCACCGGGATCCCCATCAGATCAAGGGCCGTGGTGGTTTTCTTGCGAATGGTGGTACCGATATCGGCGGAGAGATAGTCAAAATATCCGCCGGCATCGAGCACGTCGGGGGATTGTTCATTATCGAAATAAAAATATTCCAGTTCGGGGCCGAGATAACACGTCCAGCCGTTTTTCTCGACTTCCGCCAGCATCCTTTTGAGTACATAGCGCGGGTCGCCTTCATACGGCGAACCGTCCGGCATGCAGATATCGCAAAACATCATCGCGGTTTTCTCTCCCCCGATTTCCCAGGGGATAATGCGAAACGTCCGCAAATCCGGAACCGCCACCAGATCGGATTCCTCGATCCGCACGAATCCCTCGATCGATGAACCGTCAAATCCCTGACCGTGATCGAGAATCGTTTCAATCTCCGAACGCGTAATCGACATTCCTTTCAGTCGTCCCAGAATGTCGGTGAAATTCAATCGGATATACCGCACTCCGGCTTCGTCAATTATGCGAAGGACATCCTCTTTGGTCTTGGTCACGATATCTACCTCCTTGCGAAAATGAAGCTACAATGTATATGTTTTTATTTCGGACGCAATGTAAAAAACAATGAGCCCCCCGGATACTTCGTGGCGAAGTATTTTCTGATTGATACGGAATGAGAGCGGCCTTTGATTAGTAATATCTTGTATGAACAATGGATTTTTCGTATTGTTATGAATCGATCTTAATTTCAACACGGCCATTCACGGAAACAGAAAGTACATAATCTTGTGGAGTTTGGTTATGAAAAATCTTACCGCAATTTTGACTCTGGCGTTGATGACATTGGTGATCAATCCGGCATGCGACAACAGTACGCCGACCGTAAACAATAACGATGATCCGGACCTGTCATTCCTCGACGGTGACTGGAGTGGAACCGTGACCATTGTTCAAACCGGGGCCTGCACCTTTGGAGGACACGATAGTGTCTCGACGTCGTCGGACATGCAGTGGACGGTTGCCAAAACGGGCGTAACCACTATCGATGACTACCTGTTTACCTGCGAATGGTCGGGGACGGTGTATACCAATATGCATGTAAGCCTGCGAAAAATAGTCACCTGGGAAAAGGGCCAGACCATGTCCATATCATCCTGCCCGACGGAAATCGTAACCGATACGATCCAATATGAAGGAACGATCACTGAAACCGACGGGACAGACTATCACCTGATCATGGAAAGCGAGGAAAACTGGTGCCCTGATAATGATTGCCGGTTCAGAGTGCGATATGATATATCCAAAGACGACTAGGGACTGATTGACGGTAGTCGTTATTCCGTGCCTTTTTTGACCCAGGCTTTGACGATGTTGATACGCTGGCCCTCGACTTCGGTGACTTCGAACAGGATTTCATTCCACTTGACTTTGGTTCCGACACTCGGCACTGAGCCGACCAGATCGTAAATCAGCCCGCCGACCGTCTCGAATTCATCCATTTCGTATTCCATGTGCAGTTCATCGAGAAGTTCTTCCAGTGGGATTCCCGCGTCGACCTGCAGGGAGTTGTCGGACAATCGCATGATCGGCGCTTTTTCCGTGTCGTATTCATCCTGAATATCGCCGACGATCTCTTCGAGAATATCCTCCAGCGTCACCAATCCCGAGGTTCCGCCGTACTCGTCGATCACGATGGCGATATGGACTTTATTGGCCTTGAAATCCGACATCAGTTTGCTGATAATTTTCGACTCGGGCACGAAATACGGCTCGCGCATGAAATCGGACACGGCAAACGTGGCCTGTTGCGCCTTGAGATCGGTAAACAGGTCCTTGACATACAAGACACCGATGATTTTATCGGGCGAATTGTCGTACACCGGATAGCGTGAAAAACCCGCGCCCTTGGTCAAAGCCCGGATTTCCTCCAGCGTGGCGTTTTTATTGATACCGACCATGTCGATACGCGGCACCATCACCTCGCGCACCTCGGTCACGTCGAGCTGGAAAATCTGCCCGATCATCTCCTTTTCATCCTCTTCCATGATCCGCTCGCCGGCTCCGGCCTGTTCGGCCAGCGATTCGATCGCCCGTTCGATAATGTCCTCTTTTTGATCCTCGGACATCGCGTTTTTATCATCCCTTATGAAGACCCGGTTATACAGCAAAATCGCCGGTTTGAAGATGAAATAGACCAGTGCCAACAAAGGCAGAAACCGCAGAGTGCGCTCGTCGACTTCCCGCAAAGCGCGCCTTCGAGGCAGGTATTCGAGAAAGAGCAAATACAACAGCCAGGCGACGATAATCCCGATAAACGTCGCGAGAGTCGGATCGGCGGTATAATACTTTGCGACCTGAATTCCGGACAGGGCGGCAAAAAACGCCACCAGAATCAAAATGAACGATTTGAACACCACGGTCAACAGCAGGATATTGCGCGGATCATTGTGCATTTCGGTCAGGCATTTCTGATAACATAGTCCGACCGGCCGCGACAGGTTCTTGATCTCATCCGGCTCGAGATACACCGCCAGCGTATGGCGGCTGAACACATAGCCCAGATAATACAGGATAATCATGAGAAGCAGGTATATTCCCGTCAGCATGACTGCTCCCGATCAAGATAGAGACGTTCTTTGTCAAACATAATTCGTTGGTCTTTCGATTTCATATGATCGTAGCCCAAAATATGCAAAAAACCGTGACAACACAAGCGCAGGATTTCCTCGGTGAACGTGGCGCCGTACTGCTCCGCGTTGCGTGCGGCGGTATCGGTGGAAATATATATCTCACCCAAAACGGCATCGTCGCCCGGGGTGTCGTCGATATTGAATGAGAGCACGTCGGTGGGACCGGTGCGGTCGCGGTAGTCCCGGTTCAACTCCGCCAAACGCCGGTCTCGCGTGAAAATAATATTAAGCTGACTGTCAGGAGGGTCTTCGTCTTCCTCGATGAATTCAATCAAATGCCGGATTCGTTGGCGCGGGATACGGCGATTGCTTTCGGATATTATCTGCAATCGCATCAGGTATCCTCTTTCTTGGGATATTCCACGCGATGATGGAACACGCCGATCAGTATCTGCACGAAAGACTCCCGAATATCCGCCAGATCAGCCAGGGTCAGCGGGCATTCCTCCAACTCGCCGGATTGAAAACGATCGTTGATAATATTCTGCACCAGGTTGCGCAGGCGAGCCGGTTTCGGTTCGGCCAGCGTTCTGCTGGCGGCCTCGACCGTATCGGCCAGCATGACAATGGCGGTCTCGCGTATCTGTGGTTTGGGACCGGGATAGCGGAATTCATCAAGATTCGGCTCCTCGACACCCATTTCCTTCGCCTTGTTATAGAAATAAGTCATGGTCATGGTGCCGTGATGTTCCTCGATAAAATTCAGCACTTCATCCGGAAGGTCGGCCTCTTCACCGAGAATTCGCCCCTTCTTGACATGCGACGACAGAATCAGCGCCGACATGGTGGGAGTCAGTTTGTCGTGTTTGGATTTGATCCCCAGCTGGTTCTCCACGAAATACTCGGGGATTTCCATTTTGCCGATATCATGATAGTACGCTCCCACCCGCGCCATCAGGGGATTGGCGTTTATGGCTTTGGCGGCGGCCTCGGCGAGATTGCCCACCAGAATCGAATGATGATACGTGCCGGGGGCTTCCAGCGCCAGCCGCTTGAGCAGGGGATTGTTCATGTCGGACAATTCCAGCAGGGTCAAATCGGTGGTAAAGCCGAACAGCGATTCGATTACCGGGAGAATGCTCATCGCCAACAACGGCGCCACTATCGCCGCAAACAAGCCCTGCCCGATACGACTCATCATGTCGTCGTTCGGTGACAGGCGAATGGTTTCCACCAGCAGAATCAACAAAACGTAGGTGATTGCCAGATACAGCGCACATTTGAAAAAGTCACTGCGATGCCGGACCCGGCTGGTCGAATACGACGCCACGACCCCGATGATAATCGTCATCATCACCAGCGAGAAATTAAACCGATGCAATATCCCCAGAAGCAGTGCCAGAATAAAAGTGTTGAAAATGCCGATTTGGGCATCGAACAATACCGTCATCATGATCGGCAAAATGGCAATCGGAAAGATATAAAACGACAAATCCATGTTCAAGCCGATCATGCGGGCCAGGTATATCAGCGCCAGTTCCAGACCATACATCAAAAAGATCGCCAGCAATTTCGGATTCGACGAATAAATCTGCTGATGAAAGTGACGCAGGTACGAATAAAGAATAATGAACGCCGCCAGAATCAGCAGTAATCGGGCCATAACCGGAATCAGCGGTTTGTACCAGCTTTCCTGTCCCATCGTGATTTTTTCCTGGCGGAATATCTCCTCGAGGATTCGCTCCTCACGTTCGGTCACCTTGCTTCCGGCCCAGACGATCACGTCTCCGGCGGAGATGACTTCGCTGTACTCCTGCACATCGGCCATCGCCTTGGCGGTAAGATTGGAAACGATAAACGGTCGTCCCAGATCATAGTAGAAATCGACGTCGAAAAACGATTTCAGGGTGCGTTGTTTGAGTGCCGCCCGGAAAGCCAGGTTGGCGCGATGCGGGTCGAGCAGTTTGTCGCGGGAGGCGTATATCTCCCGGTTGCCGATACGGATCACCGCCGACGGTGTCTTGACCGGTGGCAACGATTCCAGATCGGGAATGACGCCATAAAAATAGGCCGAATTCAGCAGGACCTCGGTGATGACCTCGCGCGCGAAAACGATCGTGCTGTCATAAAGCAGTCGCCCGACGACAGCGGTATCGACATACGGAAACCGTCGCAAAAGACCGGCCCGCAGAGAGTCGTGAAGAACGGCGACGGCTTGTCCGGCGGTGTCCCGTGTCTGCACGGCGCGCAGGCGACGATGAACGCTGTCGGCCGCGTTCATGAACTGCCGGAACCGCGACACGGCGGAATCGACCATCACCTGATCGTACTCGATAATGATCGGGATGGCATTGGCGGCTTCCTGACGTTCCTCATCCAGTTCCCGGTCGGTTTTGGCGATCGCGACCTGGAACGGAGCGACGACATCATCGAATGCGATTTCACCCTTGCGCGGGTATTCCAACGGATAGTACAACTCTTCGGCCGGATACATGAACGCGATCAATATCGCGGCGGCCATGAGCATTAACATTCTATAGGCCTTGCTTCGCGTTCCCGAAGTGGTCGCCTGGCGGGTTTCCGCCTGAACTTTCAGGAAGCGTTTAATGGCCCGCTTGATTCTCAATAAAATTCGATACATGAGCGGGAACGACCGTCCCCGTTACTCCTTTCGACTGTCCTTGTCGAAGCGTTCGTAGGCGCGAATAATCTGCTGTACCAGCGGATGCCGCACCACGTCCTTGTCGGAAAGATAGACAAACTCGATTCCGTCGATACCGACCAGGATATTTTGTATGATAATCAATCCGGATTTCTTCTTGACGTCCAGATCGATTTGTGTCACGTCGCCGGTGACGATCGCCTTCGACCCCTGTCCCAACCGCGTCAAAAACATTTTCATCTGATCCGGCGTGGTGTTTTGGGCCTCATCGAGAATGATAAAGGTATGATCCAGCGTTCTGCCGCGCATGAATGCCAGTGGGAGAATTTCGATGGTGCCGAGTTCGATATATTTCTGAATCTTGTCCGGCGACATCATGTTGTGCAAGGCATCGTAAACGGGTCGCAGATATGGATCGACCTTGGCGCGAATGTCCCCCGGCAGAAAACCGAGCGATTCCCCGGCCTCGACCGCCGGGCGCACCAGCACGATCCGGCTGACCCGCTTCTCCTTCAGCGCGGCCACCGCCACCCCCACCGCCAGGTAGGTTTTCCCGGTTCCCGACGGCCCGATGGAAAACACGATATCATTGTTGTGAATCGCGTCCAGATATTTTTTCTGGCCGATCGTTTT
>CAZVNK010000008.1:14775-18051 GCA_964628115.1 uncultured Ignavibacteriaceae bacterium
ATGTACGGCTTGGTCTGTCCGCCGGCGGATTCATCGTCGGCGATCGCCCGGGCCGGTCCGTTGCCTTCTTCTTGTATCATCTCGATAGCATAGTTTAAATATTGTTCCGTTATATACTCGGCATTGCCCAATCGTTCCGTCAAATCCTCAAAGAGCCGTAGAACCTTGTCGACGTCGGATGGTTCCCCCTCGACGATAATTTTATTGCCTCGCGCCACGATGGTCGGCGGAAAAGCCTTTTCAATGCGTCGCAAATAGACATCATTCTGTCCGAACAGCAGGCGGGGATCGTGCCCGTCAATCGTAAATGTCCTGGTAATCGTGCTCTTCACTCCGGTTTCCGTATCCTCCTTGCGAATTATTCTCGTGACAGAAATTCCAGCCCCAGTTCACCGAGTTGTTCCGGGGTGATATCCGACGGTGACCCGTCCATGAGCGATGCCGCCGAGGCCGTTTTGGGAAACGCGATCACCTCGCGAATATTGTCGTTGCCGGTCATCAGCGCCACGATTCGATCCAGTCCGAGTGCGATTCCGCCATGAGGCGGCGCGCCGTATTCGAGCGCCCGCAATAAAAAGCCGAACATCTTTTCGGCGCGTTCGTCGGACATGCCCAGAATATTGAGAATGCGCTGCTGTATGTCCCGCTGATGAACGCGGATACTCCCCGATCCCAATTCGGTGCCGTTCAGCACGAGATCATATTGCTCGGCGCGGATACGCCGCAGGGGATGCTCCGTATCGCTTATCGGCAGATCGGTTTTCAGGTCACGATCGAGAAGCGGTAAATCCTCCTCGATCGGGCTGGAAACGATATTGTGCATGGCGTCGAGACGGTCCTCGTCCTCATTATACTCAAACAGCGGAAACCGCGTCACCCAAAGGAATTGCCATTCGCCTTTTTTGATCAACTCATGACGGCGTCCCAACTGAAGACGCAACTGACCCAGAATGGTTTCGGTCTTGAGCTTTTTGTCGGAAATGATAAAAATCGCGTCGCCCTTTGACGCGTTGACTTTGGCGCAAATCGCGTCCTTGATTTCTTCGCCGATAAATTTCATGATAGGCGACTTGTCGCCGTTCTCGGCCCGCAGAATATATGCCAGTCCGCCCGCGCCCAATTGTTTGGCGACATCGGTCAATTCATCGACCTGCTTGCGCGAATAGCTTCCTCCCCCCTTCAGGCAGATCGCCTTGACCACCCCACCGTTTTTCACCACGTCGCTGAACACCTTGAATTCGCAATCGGCGACGGTCTCGGTGATATCGACGATTTCCATGCCGAAGCGCAGGTCGGGCTTGTCGATTCCCCAGCGATTCATGACGCTGTAATAATCATATCGTGGGAACGGTGTCTCAAGTTTGACACCCAGGACTTTGGCAAACAAATGCGACATCATCGCCTCGATTTCGCCGAAAATGTCACCGCGTGTAACAAAGGACATTTCCATGTCAAGCTGGGTATGTTCGGGCTGACGGTCGGCGCGAAGATCCTCATCGCGCAGACACCTGGCCAGTTGAAAGTATTCGTCATATCCTGAAATCATCAAATTCTGCTTCCACACCTGCGGCGACTGCGGCAAAGCGTAAAATTTATGTTTCTGGGCACGGCTGGGGACAACATAATCGCGCGCTCCCTCCGGCGTGGAGCGAATCAACAGGGGCGTTTCGATTTCATAAAAATCCCTGTCCGAAAAATATTCCCTGATTGCCCGCGTGGCGAAATGCCGAATTCGCAGATTATTCTGAAGCGGTCGGCGGCGAAGGTCAAGATATCGATACTCCAACCGCAACACGTCGCTGGCTTCGGTGACATCCTCGATTTCGAACGGCGGCGTTTTGGACTCGGCCAGAATATGAAATTCATCGACCGCGACTTCGATTTCGCCGGTTGCCATGTTCTTATTTACGGTTCCTTCCGGACGCGGCTGAACCACTCCCTTGACGGCAATGACATATTCATGACGCGCCCGGGTTGCCGACGTAAAGGTTTCCTCGGCGACTTTTTCCGGATTGAGCACGATCTGGGTCAAACCGTAACGGTCGCGGACGTCAATAAATAAAAGCCCGCCGAGGTTGCGGTATTCCTGCACCCAGCCATTCAATGTGACGGCCTTACCGACATCGGCGGCGGTTAATTCACCACAGGTATGGGTTCGTTTGAGTTCTGTAAACGACGTCAATATATCTCCAATAAGTTTATATCTCTTATAAGATTAGTTCGGCATAACCGAAACCATTTTTACCTTCGGTCTCCCTGTATAGCCGCCGAAAGTACGTAAATAGAAATAAATTGTCAATAGGAACAATGTCGATAAAAATGCATTTTAGCTATTGACCGGATGACAGAAAGAGACTTGACAAATGACCGGGAACGTATATAATTCGTTCAATTTTAACGGGTTGCAACCGATATTAGAAAGTGTTATGAACATTACACGTTTCATGAAAGAAGAGCTGATTGTGCTCGATTTCGTCTCCGAACAGGAGCCGCCTCCGGAGGCTTCGGAATCGATTAAATGGAAAGAGCGCAATAAGGAACAGATTCTCTCGGATCTGGTGACTATTCTGGAACGGTCCGGAAAGATCGTCAATCGGACCAAAATCCTGATTGATTTTATCAATCGCGAGCGCAAGGCGACCACCGGCATCGGCCTGGGCGTGGCGATCCCGCACGTTCGGTCGATGCAGGCCAAGGAATTCATAATCGGCATCGCCAGATCACGAGCCGGGTATGAATTCGATGCGCTCGACGGCGAACCGACGCAGTTGTTTTTCGTCATGGCCGCGCCGCCTTACGATGACAATCTTTACCTCAAAGTCTTCAAAGAGCTTTCCTCGTATCTGCAATACGATTCCTTCCGCCGGGAATTGCTTGACGCCGAACAGCCCTACGAAATCATCCGCGCCTTTAAAAGCATGGAATAATCTCCTATCGTCCGTATTGACCCATCAGCGACGACTCTTCCAGAATATGCCCGCTTATGTTGTCAAGCAATGCGTCTTTCGTTATACCCTTGTCTATTGCATTGTCATCGAATACCAACACCGTATCCAGCGCATACAGCTTGAAATAATACCGATGCGGCTTGCCCGACGGTGGACAGGGCCCCCCGTAACCGCAACGCCCGAAATCGGTCATACCGTGAATAATCGGGGCAGGCGCGCTGTCTATCGTTTTGATATGCCAATCACTCGTGCCGAAGTTTTCCGGCAATTTAACCATATCGGGCGGAATATTGAACATCACCCAGTGCACCCAGTTGCCAACGGGGGC
>CAZVNK010000009.1:0-4424 GCA_964628115.1 uncultured Ignavibacteriaceae bacterium
ACAAGGACGGCGATCTCATGCCCGGAGTGATACTGGGTCTGGACGGCGTGCAGTTCCCCGACCAGCGCGGTTTGTTCTCGATGATCGGCGAGATCGGCGGTTCCGCGGAATGGGCAATCGGCGTGCTTCCGCTGGTCTGGAGAGGCGGACAGGCGCTGGGAATGCTGACCAGTCAGTCATCGCTGACGCGCAAGAACCTTTCCCCGGAGGAAAAATGGCGCGAACGGTTCCATTTCACCGAAGAGGAGTTCATGCTCATTCAGGACGCCCGTTTCGAACGCAAACCGTATTTTACGATTTCCGATATTATCGATGATCCGTTTGCGGGTGGTATCAGCGCGTTCGCCGCGATCACGGACAACTATTTCATTCCCTTCATGAAAGGCGTTGAAATCGAACCGGACTCAAACCGCGTTAGTCTGAGCGTGCTGGTGGTTAACTCTCTCGGCGTTATACAATGCTGGCAGATGATTTTCAAAGCCAGAAACGACCTGAAGAAAACGGTCAAACTGCTACAATCTCCCAAGGAGGATCTGGACGAATTGCGCGGCAAGGAACTTGAAGGCGCAATCGGCCGTATGCTTGATGATCCGTATCTGCGGGAGCGCTATCGAATCTTTTTCAACAATGAATACTATCCGGCGCTGATCCCGGTTCGCGACAAGATGGTGCTGTTGCACAAGGCGGTCGACGGGTTGATCGAGCGTAAGGCGCTTCGCCCGCACAATCGCGAAATCATAGAAATCACCGAACGTCTTGCCCGAGAATGGTTTATCAATTCCGATTGATACCGTTTTCATAGAGTAAAAGGCCGTCGCAAGGCGGCTTTTTTTATAGTGGCAAAGGCCCGAGCCGAATCGTTTACCATAATTCTGTTCTTTACAAAATCCACATCCAAACGTATATTACATTAATTGGCTTGCACTTAACAGAGTCTAATCCGGTCCGGTTCTCAACCGTCGCCGGATACGGGGTAACGTAATAGATTACATGTCAGGCAACTCTGGTCGACAACTCGCAATTCAAGGAGACTAATTATGTATAATGGTATTGTTAAGGCCGGTTTGACGGTTATTTCTGTGTTTGTCCTGATCGGAAATGTCGCTCTGGCCGATCCCCCCTCCTCTTTTGATCTGCGAGACTACAACGGCAATAACTACGTGACGTCGATTAAAAACCAAAGCGGAGGAACCTGCTGGACACACGGAACTATGGCCGCCATCGAAAGCAATCTTCTCATGACGGGTATTTGGCAATCCGTCGGTGAAAGCGGCGAACCGAATTTGGCCGAGTATCACCTGGACTGGTGGAACGGTTTCAACCAACACAACAACGATGATATTTACCCGACCGAAGGAAGCGGGCTGGTGGTGCATCAGGGAGGCGATTATCGAGTCGCCACGGCGTATCTGTCGCGCGGCGAAGGCGCGGTACGCGATATCGACGGCCAAATCTATGATACCGCCGCGGCACGATTCGATACCAGCTATCACTATTACTATGCCCGTGACGTGGAATGGCTGGTAGTCGGTGACAATCTGGAATATATCGACTCGCTGAAAACCAAAATTATGGAACATGGCGCGATGGGCACCTGTTTGTGTTCCGACGGATCGTTTATTTCGGGGTGTGTGCACTATCAGCCGGAATATTATGAATACGATCCCAACCACGCCGTCGCCATCGTCGGCTGGGACGACAACAAGGCGACCCAGGCCCCCAATCCCGGCGCCTGGCTGATCAAGAACAGCTGGGGCGGCTCGTATTGTGAGAGCGGATATTTTTGGATATCCTACTACGACAAACACTGTGGGCATCATCCCGAAATGGGGGGTATTTCATTCCAGAACGTCGAACCGATGCAGTATGACCGCGTGTATTATCACGATTATCACGGCTGGCGCGCCACGCGCACCGATGTCACCGAGGCCTTCAATGCCTTTGTCGCCGAAAGCGGCGAACTGCTGACGTCGGTGAGTTTTTTCACCGCCGCCGACAATGTCCCCTACACGGTTAAAATTTATGACACATTCGAGGATGGACAACTGAAAGATGAATTGTCGGTTAAATCCGGATTTATCCCACATACCGGATTTCACACCATTGATCTGGATGATCCGGTGCACTTGACTTTCGATGATGAGTTTTACGTGTATGTTTACCTGACGCACGGCGGACACCCGTATGACATGACATCCGACGTGCCGGTTCTGCTCGGTGCCGATTACCGCACGATGGTCGAATCATCGGCCGGGCCGGGGCAGAGTTATTATAAAAGCGGCAGTAACTGGGTCGATCTTACCGAGGATGAGGAAACCGGCAATTTCTGTATCAAAGCGCTGTCCAAACTGGGCGTGTCGTACACACCGAAGTTGTCCATCGGCTGGTTGCCGTTCGAGGTTTCATTCGATGGTTCCTCAACACTCCCTGTGGTTTCCTGGCTCTGGGATTTCGATGACGGCGACTCGGCCACTGGGCAGTCGGTTTCACATGTATTCGACCATGCCGGCAGTCATAATGTCACGCTTCATGTCACGACCGTCGGTGGGGATGATTACCGATCGGTTACTTATCGTGACGGAGTCGTTGCGCTGGCGGACACGATGAGTAGTCTCAACGCCATGGGTGATCCCGGAACGCAGGTCGTTGTTGATATATACGGACACAACACGATCCCACTCAGCAAATTGAGTATCCCGGTGGAATACAACGGAACCATGCGACTCACGCTGGATTCGTTCAACACGGATGGTTGTCGCACCGAAGTGTTCGACACACTGGTTTGGGTACACTATGAGCCGTGGAATCGGCGGTCGTCATTCCAGTTGTACAATTGGTCAAGCAAAACAATGGCTCCCGGTGAAGGCCCGTTAATGAAACTGTATTTCACCATTGCCGGTTCGGCGACAGCCGATCAGTATGCTGAAATTATCCTCGACGGGTACAGCGGACACGTGCCGTTGTTTTATAGTCCGCTCGCCGACTACACGCCCATTCTCGATGCCGGAAGGGTCTCTTTGCCTTACGTTTGCGGAGACGCCAATAATGATTCCGCGGTTAATCTGCTGGATATCCTGTATATCATCGACTATTTATATGGAACACCAACCGGGCCGGCGCCTGATCCGCCCGAGTCTGGAGACGCCAACGCCGACGGCGTGATCAATTTGCTGGATGTTTTATACGAGATTAGTTATATCTACGATACTCCTCCCGGACCGGCGCCGCTCTGTCCGTAGGGAATGAAAACAATCCGGGGCGGTCGATAATCGGCCGCCCCGACTGAAAAAACACCGGTATTGTGACGATACATGAAATAAAAAGGTAACGCATCATCCCACCATGCCCGCTTTAACCACGCCATATCAACACGCAAAGCCAATTCGGGGACACTAACATGACGCCGCATCAATTGTTACTGACCGTAATCATGCCGTGCCTGTTTTTTTTGACCGCCACGGCCCAAATCGAAACACCCGTATCGATACCCGATTCCGCGAAAAACGACCGTTCCGTCGCGAACACCGTTATGACGCGCTGGGTTTCGCCGGATAACAGCCGCCCGACCGGTTTTGCCGAATGGCAGTCGCGGTCGACCGACAAAAGCGCGTTTTCCATTCGCGAAGTGGAAAGCGCCTTATCGGGAAAAAACATGCGCGACGGTGTCGGCTTCGATATAATCATAAACGAAACGTTGTACTCTCAAATCGAGTCGTCAATCACGCGGTATCATCTCGAATTAACCGGCGAGGGATACGCCGCGTCGCTCTTTTTATCCGACGGCGGCACTCCCGAGGATATGCGCGGTTTTCTTCAGGGTCGATATCTCGACCACGACGTGGAGGGATTCGTGTTTATCGGCGACCTGCCGATTGCCTGGTACGAAACCGATTTCGGCGATCCGCCGGAGCACGATGAATTTCCCTGTGATTTGTATTACATGGATCTGGACGGCGTATTCGCCGACGGTGACGGCGACGGCATGTATGACTCGCACACCGGGAACGTCGCCCCCGACGTCTATCTCGGTCGCCTGACCGCCTCTCCCCTCACCATGACCGGTGACACCGAGGCGGAACTGACGCAGAATTATTTCGATAAAAATCATCAATACCGTTGTGACCTTCTGCCGCAAACCAGCCGGGCGCTGGTGTATATCGATGATGACTGGGCATCGGGTGGGGCCTGGTGGAATTCCAACGTCGGCGAGGCATACAGCAACCGAACCTTCGTCAATGACACCTGGACCACCTGGGGACCGGACTATCTGGGCAGGATTCCGCTCGATTACGAATTCATCCAGGTTTGCGTTCATTCCTGGCCCGGCGGGCACGCCTTCAAACGTCCCGTGGACGACTGGTCATGGGTATATATTTCCGACGACATGTCGGCCAATCCGGTGGCGCATTTTTATAACTTATTCG
>CAZVNK010000009.1:4434-7165 GCA_964628115.1 uncultured Ignavibacteriaceae bacterium
ATATCGAAACCGATTACAGCTCCGGCTGGTATATCTTCAACAAGGATCACGGTCTGGCGGCCATCGGAAGCGCGAAAACCGGCTCAATGCTGAATTTTGAGGATTTCTACGGCCCCTTCGGTGAAGGCAACAATCTCGGCGTTTCGTTTCGCGACTGGTTCGCGGCGCAGGCCGTCGGCGGTTTCGATGAGGGAGAAATCACCTGGTTTTACGGCATGACCTTGAACGGCGATCCGACCTTGCGCAGTCAGCACAAATGCAACACCGGCATTTTGCAATCGGATAACGGGACGGCATCGTACATGTTGCCGATGGTGTCCGGCTCCGAGGATATGCACAACGTTCGTTTTACGGCCGAGCAGGCCTGCACCCTGTCAGGCGTCACGGTCGACGGCAGTTTTGCCGGCGACACGCCGGTACGCATGTATCTCTGGCACAGTGACGGGACGTATCCCGCCGACGTGATCGACTCGGTCGACATTACCGCCGGAAAGATGGATATGATCGACATCAACGAGAAGAATATTACGATGGAGGAAGGCGAGAATTTCCACGTCGGTTTCTCCGCGCTCGATCCCGCGCCGGTCGATACCCCATGGATTTACATGGACAACGGCACTGTCCAGACCGAACATCGAAGCGGTCTGTTCAACGGATCGTCATGGATATCCCTGTACGACCTGTACGGCGCAAATTACAATCTCTGCATCCGGGTCGAAGTACGCAATCACTCGGTGCCGGAAATGCATATCAATACGACCTCGCTTCCCAACACCAACAGCGGCGATGACTACGCGGAGGCTCTCGATTTTGTGGGTGGAACGCCGCCTTACGATTTCGCAGTCACTGCCGGGGCACTTCCGGACGGTTTGGAGCTGAACGCCCTCACCGGAACCATATCGGGTCAGGCCGGTGAACAGGGAACGTTTCCGTTTTCGATTCGGGTCACCGACGGAAGTGCGACTCCGCTGACCGACGTCCAGCATTTCAATATCACGGTCACGACCACCTGCGGCGACGCCAGTTGCGACTCGTATGTCAATTTGCTTGACGTGCTGTACGTTATCGATTATTTGTACGGTGTCCCGACGGGACCGGCGCCGCGACCGATCGAGGCGGGCGATTGCAACGCCGACGGCGCGGTCAACCTGCTCGACGTGTTGTATCTGATCGACTATCTCTACGGTTCTCCGCTTGGCCCCGCCCCGCTTTGCCCGTAAATACCGAATGTAAGTATATTTCATGAATACAAGACAGCTCGCACGGGCTGTCTTTTTTTATGCGGCGGTATGTGAGGGAAAGACGACCCGAAAAGTGGTGCCGTGGCCCTCGCGGGAACGGAAGGTGATGCGACCGCCGTGCTCTGCGACGATTTTCTGCGCGACCAAAAGTCCCAAGCCGGTGCCCTCGCGTCCCTTGGTGGAAAAGAAATCATCGAAAACGCTTTCGCCGACGTGTCCGGGAATACCGGTGCCGTTGTCCTCGACTTCGAAAACGTGGCAGGACTCGTCGTCGAACCAGGCCCGAATGACGATACCATAGCGATCGCGGCTCTCGGTAGCGTCGTTGGCACAGGCGTCAATCGCATTGGTGACAAGGTTAGTCAGGAGACTGTGAAGCGCCTCGGGATCGAAACGCCCGTCGGGCAGGCTGGTTTCGGAATCAAGCTCCAAACTGATATTGTCCCTGGCGGCCTTTCCCCGGAACAGCTCGAACACGCTTTGCACGATCGGGGCCGGATCGCACTGCTCGAAATTCATTTCGCGCTCGCGGGAACAATAGAGCAAATCCTTGACGATGCGCGAGACGTTTTGCACGTTGCGTTCGATCATCCCCCACCCTTTCTTGAACATGACGTCGTCGCCATCCTCCATGCCCGCGTTAACGACGAAAATTCCGCCTTCGAGACCCATGAGAATGTTTTTAATGCGATGCGCCATGACCGCGATCGTGCGCCCCATGTCCGCCAGTTCCTGTTCCAGTCGTTTGATCTGGGAAATGTCGGTGGACATCTCCATCACCGCTTCTATTTCTCCGGCATCGTTGTAAATGGGCGAGGAATACGCGACCAGCCGTGCCGGAGTGCCGTCCTTTTTAATTACGGTCGTCTCGCGGCCGTGAACGGCGCCGTCCTCCAGTGTTTTCAGGGCGTGACAATCGGGACATACGCGGTCGCGGTTTTTAAACACTTCGTAACAATAATTCCCGCGCGGATCTCCGAATTCCTGTTCGAAGCGCCGATTGCACTTGATGATTCGCAAATCCCGATCCTGTATCGATATGTAGCACGGAACCCGCTCGAATAAATCCTGATATTCCTTATGCCCCGCCTCGAGTTGATCCTGCAGTTTCTTGATCTCGGTGATATTGGTGGACATTTCCATGACGCCGGTGATGTGCTGTTTTTCATCGAGTACCGGCGTGGTATACACGATCATTCGCGCCGGTTGACCATCTGTGGTAATGACCGTTTCCTCGGTGCTGTACGTTTTGCCGTCTGCGAACGTTTTGATTACCGGGCAATTCGGACAGATATCATCCGAGCCTTTGTATACTTTGTGGCACTTTTCGCCGAGACGATAGCCGAAATCGCGCCGAAACAATTGATTGACCGCGTTTGGATCGAGCATAAACGGGACTTCGATGCGTTTGGCATTTCGTTCGACAACTATTATTCAACCGATTCCGAGGAAAATGATATTTTTTTCGGGATTATTAGTAGCTATTTTTA
>CAZVNK010000009.1:7175-15984 GCA_964628115.1 uncultured Ignavibacteriaceae bacterium
GCGCCGAAACAATTGATTGACCCGGATGATGTTCAAGTCCTTGTCCTGAATCGAAAGATAGCACGGAACCTGCTGAAAAAAACGATCGATCGCCGGGTATTCACGGGCCGTATCGCTTCGGCGCGCGCTATACGCCGAAGCGCCCACGACCAGACCGATAACGGCAATCGCAGACCCCGACCAGAACGGCGGAAGGCCAACGGCAAGCACGACGATCACAGCGGTCAGCAGAAGAACAATCGGAATCATCCGCGTCAGCGAACCGACCGCCCAGAAGTAGGCGGAGCCGAGTACTTTGTACCCTGCGGATGACATCGGTTATTCTCCCAGCAGTTTTTTCGCGCCGGCCAGCAGGGTGTCGGGTTCGATCGGTTTGTCCATGAAAACGGTCGGGCCGCCGAGTTTGCCCTTGTCGAAAAAGTCACTGTGACCCGAAACACCGGATATGACAATTACCGGCAGATTGGCGGTCGGGGTTGCATCACGCAGTTGCTGAAAGAATTTCAATCCGCTTTTTTGCGGCATGAGAATATCGAGTGTGATCAGGTCGGGATTGATATCCGCCATCCGCACCAGCGCATCATCACCGTTGACGGCCGTTTCGGTCACATAGCCGGCCTTGCGGAACACCGTCTCCAGATAGATGCGCATGTCTTCCTCATCGTCGATGATCAAGATTATTTTCGGCATCGCTTGCTCCTTCATTGACGCGCCATGACACGGCCGCCTTAGGGTTGTCCCCCGGATGAGTCGACGATCTGGCGTGCGTCGGGATGATCGATGCGCTGTAGCACGGCCAGTATTTTTTCATGCAATTCGGCCTTTTCCATCATCCGCACCATCTGGGCAATCAGTTCGGGATCACGAATCGGCAGAAGTTGTTCTTCGGCGGTGTGACGGATTTCGGGATTGGCGTGCGCCAGCGCCTGGGTTAAATATTCCACCGCCACCAAAGCGGCCTCGCCGCCACGCCGCATAATCTCCCCCAACGCCAGGAGCGCGGCGGGACTTCCGCGAAATTTCCCGAGCGCCCGCACCAGTCGCACGCCGCCGTGCTTTTCGATCAGTGCGTCGATTTCCTTCGGCGTCTTGGCTCTGGCATGTTCGCTTTGATCCTGATGGATTTCGGACAGAAACGACTCGTCGGCGAAATTTTCGATAGCCATGCGTCGTGCCGACATGTTGTATTCACTGCTGTTGGCAATTTGTTTGAGTATTTCGCGGTCGGTTATCCGACCGAAACAGGCACCCATCAATTGCAGGTTTTTGCGCGTCTTGATAATCTCCGCCAGTGTCTCCTGAGAGTCGATTTTTTCTACGGCGGCGATACGTGCGTCGATATGATCCCCATCGAGCGCCACCGCCAGCAAATGTTCCGATAAGTCGATTTTATCGACCGCCGCGCGGCGAACCCGTGGCGACGAATCGGTGCGGGCCATTACCGCCAGCAAAGACTGATCGTCCGTTTGCATTACCGCCTGCAGGCGGATTTCCGGATTGTCGGAACGATGCTTCGGTTTGCCAAAACCCAGAAAAGACATGTCCTCTCTCCCGCCGGTTAGTGGAATTCATCCCATTCGATGAATCCCTCGCGCACGTCGGTCATGGCGTTGACGATCAACTCCACCAGGCCGCCGTACTGAATATGGGTGCGATCCCAGGCGTCGTAATAATTCAACAAATCACGAATTTGCCCTTTGCAGTTGGAACAGGGCGCGCACACGTACTTGTTGCGTGACGGTTCGAGTTCCTCATGCGTGAAGGCATTCAGTATCTGTTCGAATTTCTTTCGTCCCGGCTCGGTGTAACGCCGGTTCGGGAGGTTGTTGGATTGCATGTTGGCTAAGCCGCTTCCACCACCGCAACAGTAGTTGTGCACGCCGTGCGGTGTCATCTCGCGAAACTGCGGGCAAATCTTCCTGATGACGCGACGCTGGGGTTCGATAATGCCCATGGAGCGCGTAATATTGCAGGGATCATGCATGGTCACCGGGAAATCGTTGCGCTCGGGATCGATCATGATTTTTTCGTTCATGATCAAGTCCTCCAGCGTCACCATGCACGATTCACGCGGAAGATTGCTTTCATCGAGCCAGACTCGATCCCCGATCGCCATGATCGCTTTGTGAGCGTGACCGCATTCGGCCACCACCACTTTTTTCACGCCGAGTTTTTTGGCGACCTCGGCATGCTTGAGTGTCACCCGCGCGAGTTGGACGTCCTCGTAAAATAATCCGTAATTGACCGAATCGTACCCGACCATCTCGCTGGACAACGTCCAGTTCAATCCGGCGATTTCAAATATCAGCGCGAAGGCTTCGATGTTTTCCGGCCAGGACAGAAACTCGCCCGCGTTGTGAATCAGTAGAATATCCGCATTGGGTTTGTCGAACGGAATCTTGATATTCAACCCGGTCCGATCGTGTAAATCCTCTTCCATGAATTCAAACAGGTCCATCAGGGCGGTCGGCGAAATGCCGGTAGATGATCCCGTCTCGAGCTGTTTGACCGTTCCCTCGACGTGCAGTTCCGGCGCAACGATGCCCAGCTCCTGGCTGAACAGTTTGCGAATTTCACGGGCGATCAGGCCGTTATCGACACCCATCGGGCAGGTCTGGGCGCATCGACGGCACAACGTACAGCGGTAAGACAACTGCGCCAGACGCGCGATGGTATCCCAGTTGAGATCGATATCCGCGCCGGTGAATCTGGCGGTCAGCTTGCCGCCCGGTGATAAATGTTTTTTGATAATACGGCGGAGAACCTCCGAACGAAACAGCGGCCGGTACACCTCCACCCGACCGCTCATCTCGAACATCGGGCAGGCATCCGAGCAGGTGTTGCAACGAACGCAATTGTCCAGCGACAGCAGTAGCGGTTTGAGAAACGTCCAGTTGTTCTGTGAGGTCAGAAGTTTACGCAATCCCTCGAGAAATTTCGCCACCAGTTCTTCTTTCTCGGCTTCGGTCTCGGGTTCGGGGACCGGGACATTGAGAATACCGTCGAGACTGATATTCTTGTTGGCGCGTTTGATTTCCGGAATTTCGGGATACGGCGGATCTTCCCAGTCCTCATAGGGGTACGGCAGTTTGGGCAGATTTGACGGATCAATGGTCACCAGCTGGTCGGTCTTTTTGCCGATGTCTTTCACTTTCACCTGTTGCTTACTCATGGTTCATCTCCTTGACCACCTCACTCCAGCGACTCCCGGTTTGTATATGCGGCGCTTTCCATTCGACGTTTTGTTGCAGTAACTTTATCAGGCTTTTTTCCAGCTTACTGCCGCGCTCATTGGGTTGGTCGTTCCAGCGAACCGCGTGATAGAGAAAATATTTTGCGACAAAATGCGACATGCGGGTCAAGGGGATGTACATAATCAACAGTGACACCAGCACGATTTCCACCGTCAACAGGGTTCCCGGCAGGGTCGCGGTTGAAAACGACGCCAGCGAGGCGGTATACCCGCGCAAAACGACGAATCCCGGATCGGCGGTCAACTGCCCGATCAGAGTGACTGCCGCCACGGCGACGAATACGAGCAGGTTGACATATTCCGCCGGGGCGTTATACGGTCGCTGATTGGTATCACTCATTCGCCACTGCAGAAGACCCAGAGCGCCGAGACCGGAGAGTATCAATCCCGCATAGCCGAAAACAATCGTCAGGTAATGTACCGCAACACCGATAATCCCGGCCGATGCGGAAACCGCGACACCGGCACGTTCCATGATCGCGCCGACCAGCAACAACACCAGCCATCCGATACACAGATACAAACCGAGATGAAACGGCAGAGAAAATCTCCAGACTTTGCGGTTGTGATGATACACGCCCTTGAGCAGGAATATCTCCCGCATCATTTCCTTGATTTCATTGAACGTATCGGGGCGACGCGGTTTACTCCACCAGTCCAGCTCCTCGAGATACGAACCGCCGTATTCGGCGCGGCCTTTTTCATGCGGAACCGGATACAATTCCCAACGCAGGTGTTGCGGGGCTGTAAAATACCTCATGGCCTTGGCGAACATGGCGATAAAAGCTATCGCCAGCGCCAGGTAGGTCAGAATCTGCACCAACGGCATGTGGGTGACTCCTTTATACGAAAGTTATCTTCTTTATCTCAGGGACAGCCGGACGACATATCATCCGAATCGCCCAAAAACAGGGCATTGGGACTGAGTAACGGCATATCGGGGTGTTTCCGGTGCATTTCTTCAAGCCATTCCCGTTTGATCAGATCGGCAAGGGTGAATTCATTAAGCGCTTCCAGAACCCGGGTGTTGACATACGCCCACACCATCCGGGTTTCGCAATAACCGGCGTTGAGACAAATATCCGGATGACTGACACATTCAGTCAGGGCAATCGGCCCGATCACCGCCTCCACGATTTCACCGATTTTTATCTGCTCGGGCGGTTTGGCCAATTGATACCCGCCCTTTTTGCCGGATACACCGATAACCAGACCGGAATTTTTCAACGACATGGCCAATTGTGCCAAATAGTTTTCAGATAATCCGGTGATTTTGGCGATTCTGCCCAGATGGACCAGGTCGGTGTGTTGCAGTTCACGGGCCAATTCGACCATCATCCGTAATCCATAGCGTGCCCGAGTGGAAAATTTCATACTATATACCTCGGCCGTTATAATCTTAACTATAGTAAAATGATAATAGTAATAATAGTACATGTCAAGTGAAATATTTCACGCAAAAGTCAGTAGAATACAACCAAAACGTCGTCTTTTATGCATCTCTTCGATCTTGCAGGCATATTTCTAATTTCTTGACCTGTAAGCCATTTAACGTATATTGTTATATATTCGTCGTCATACCGATATAGAGTTTATATGCAGGCTCGAAAGACCCTCTCATTTCGGTCATGCCTGTTGCACAACTACGGAGGACTTATGATCAGGTCGAAAACGATCTTCTGCGCCGTTTTGGGCGTTTTTCTGCTGGGCACGTTGTCGGTTCTGGCCGATCCCCCCGCCGTTTATGATTTGCGTGACGTCGGCGGAACGAATTATGTCACCTCGGTAAAAAGCCAAACCGGGGGCACCTGCTGGACACACGGGGCCATGGCCGCAATCGAGGGAAACCTGCTGATGACCGGAGTCTGGACGTCTGCCGGCGAGACCGGCGAACCCAATATGGCCGAATATCATCTGGACTGGTGGAACGGATTCAATCAAAACAACAATGACGATCTCGATCCCCCGTCGGGATCAGGTTTAACCGTCCACGAGGGCGGCGATTATCGGGTAACATCGGCCTATCTTTCGCGCGGTGAGGGTGCCGTGCGCGATGTTGACGCCCAGCAATACTCCACTCCCCCGCTTCGATTCGACAGCAGTTATCACTACTATTATGTCCGGGATATAGAATGGTTTGTCGCTGAATCCGACCTGAGCAATATCAATACGATCAAGAATATGATTATCGATTACGGAGTCCTGGGAACCTGCATGTATTACAGTGACGGTTTCATCGACCCGGTTGAATATACCCATTATCAAAACCCCGCAAGTTCTTTCGATCCCAATCACGCTATTGGCATTATCGGATGGGATGACACCAAGGAAACGCAGGCTCCCAATCCGGGCGCATGGTTGTGCAAAAACAGCTGGGGTGACTCCTGGGGCCTGGGCGGCTATTTCTGGATTTCATACTACGACAAGCATTCCTGCCAGCATCCCGAAATGGGCGCGATATCATTCCAGGGTGTGGAGCCGATGCAGTACGATCACGTGTATTATCACGATTATCACGGCTGGCGCAATACACTGCTGGGTTGCACCGAGGCGTTTAACACCTTTACCGCCGAAGGAAGTGCCCTGGGCGTCGAGGAATTACACGCGGTCAGTTTCTTTACGGCGGTCGATAGCGTGGATTATACCGTTATCGTGTACGATGACTTCATTGCCGGACAACTCACCAACGAACTGGCGGTCAAGAGCGGTTCGATTACCTATACGGGATTTCACACCGTCGATCTGGATACTCCGGTGGAACTTCCGACCGGTGAGGATTTTTACATTTACGTTCAATTGTCATCCGGCGGACATCCGTATGACCAAACGTCCGACGTACCGGTTCTTTTGGGCGCCAAGTATCGCACGATCGTGGAATCCTCGGCCGATCCGGGTCAGAGTTATTATCGTACCGGAGGAAACTGGGCCGACTTCCATGAGGATGACAGCACCGCCAATTTCTGTATCAAGGGTCTCAGCAAGACGATTCCCTATCTGGGAATTTCGTTCCCGGACGGTTTGCCCATGTATCTCCAACCCGCACAACCCAACAGCTTTACGGTTGAAATCACCGACGGCAGTGAGTCCTATCTCCCCGGAAGCGGCAAGTTGTATTATCGATATGACGGCGGCGTGTTTCTAACCGAGCCGCTGATTGCGCTTGGAGGAAATCTCTACCAGGCAACCCTGCCGGCAACCAATTGCGACACCGATCCGGAGTTTTATATCAGTATCGAGGGAGAATCCAAATCGGTGGTGCTCAGTCCCCAAAATGCGCCGACGTCGGTATATACCGCCCTGGTCGGATGGGAGGCCGTCAGCATGCAGTGCGATTTCGAGGACAACACCGGCTGGACGGTCGAGAATCTCGGCGCCACCAGCGGCGACTGGGATTGCGGCGTGCCGGTCAACGATCCCGACTGGGCATACGATCCGATTTCCGATGCGGACGGTAGCGGCAGTTGTTATCTGACATACAACGATCTCGGCAACACCGACGTCGACAACGGTTCGGTGCGCCTGACATCCCCTGTCATTAATTTGACCGGCGGCGGAATGATTTCCTATGACTATTATCTGTACCTGACGGTCGATGACGGGGTCGACCGCATTCTGGTCGAGATTAACAACAACGGCGGTTCGGGCATGTGGTATGAAATCGCTCGTCACGACACCGACGGCGGAACCGGCTGGCGGCATCATGTTATTTATCCTGACGACCTTGCCGCGATTCCGCTTGCGCCGACCGCCAACATGGTGGTGCGATTCACGGCCAATGATAACGGCACTCAAAGCATCGTCGAAGCGGGTATCGACAATTTCGCGGCAACCTATGTCGAATGTTATCTGTCGTATGTCTGCGGCGACGCCAACGGCGATACGGATATCAACCTGCTCGATATTTTGTATTTGATCGATTACTTGTATGGAACTCCGGCGGGTGATCCTCCCGATCCGTTCGATTCCGGCGACGCCAACGCCGACGGCGCCGTCAATTTGCTGGACGTTTTGTACTTGATCGACTTCGTGTACGGAACACCGCCGGGGCCGGAGCCGCTCTGCCCGTAAAGACGCGTATTCAAAACACTATGACGGGGTGGGATCATCGACTCGCCCCGTCTTTTATATTTGCATATTCCCGCCAAAAAATCGCTTGTCAGTTTCGAACCTATCGACTACCTTCCCCGTTACGATGAAATAGGATGAAATTATATCGACAAATGACATTCCCGGAATGTTGCGAATAGAAGGAAGGCATCATGGGTATTCTGACGGTCAAGGACCTCACCCTCAAGTTTGGCGGCAAACCGATTCTGAATCGGCTCAACGTTGATTTCTGGGACGGACACGTGCACGCGGTTATCGGCCCCAACGGCGCCGGGAAATCGACTCTGGCGTCCACGCTGGTCGGTCTTTCCGGATATCGAGACATTGAAGGTGACATCGAATTCGAGGGCAAGTCGATTCGCGATCTCGGTGTCGACCAACGCGCCCAACGCGGTATCACACTCGGTTGGCAGGAACCGGCGCGATTCGAAGGACTGCCGATTCTGGACTTTCTGCGAGCATCGGCGAAAAATAAAAGCCGTGAACATATCGAAGAATTGTTAAGCAAGGTAGGGCTTGATCCGGTCAATTACCTGTATCGCGCGGTCGATAAAACCCTCAGCGGCGGAGAGCGCAAGAAAGTCGAACTGGCCTCGATTCTGGCGATGGAGCCGAAAGTGGCGCTTCTCGACGAACCTGATTCGGGAATTGATATCGAATCCATCTATCGTATTTTCGACGCCGTAAAAGTGCTCAAGTCGCTGGGCACGACGGTCATTCTTATCACGCACAGCCTGGCGGTACTCGATCAGGCCGAACACGCCTTTTTAATGTGCCATGGGCAAGTGGTGGACAAAGGCGACGTAAAGAAAATACGCCGCTATTTCGAGGATAAATGTATCCCCTGCGATCATAAAAACATCCCCGTCCAGCAGGTTATCGGAGGGCAGGCATGAAAACGCAATCGGATTTGATCAGCAATCTGTACGACTATACCGACACTGACCCGAATCTCAAAGATCCCGACACCGCCCATCTGGTCATCAACGGCAATACCGTTCTCGGCATGCATGCCGTTTCCGGTCTGGATATCAAGGTGAAGGAACTCGACGCCGGTATCGACGTAATGGTAACGATTGATGAAGGCACGATCGTGAAAAAGCCGGTGCATCTTTGTTTCGGGATGCTTCCCGAAACCGGTATTCAGCGCATCATCATGAACGTGAACATCGGCAAAAACGCCAAAATCTCACTGATGGCGCATTGTGTGTTCCCCAACGCGGTCGACGTCCAGCATATCATGGACGCCAATATTCATATCGGCGAAGGCGCGGAGTATTCCTATTTCGAAAAGCACGTGCACAGCCCCAAAGGCGGTCTGAAAGTCTACCCAAAGGCGGTCGTACACGTTGGCAAAAATGCACATTTCAAAACCGAATTCGAACTGATTAAAGGACGGGTTGGCCTGATCGATATCTAATATGAAACCACTTGCGACGATGTCGCGGT
>CAZVNK010000009.1:15994-17954 GCA_964628115.1 uncultured Ignavibacteriaceae bacterium
CGACATGATGGCGCGCATCAGCGGTCGCGCCGCCGATGTCATCAAGATCAAGGAAATCGGCCATCTCAACGGCGAACGTTCTCGAGGCGCGTTGACCTCGAAAATCGCCGTCCGTGACAATGCCAGAGCCGAAGTATACAATAAACTGACCGCGTCTGGGGCTTATGCCCGAGGTCACGTCGACTGCAAGGAAATCCTTCAGGATAACGGCGTCGCCACGGCGATTCCGATTGTCGAAGTAAGTCATCCCAAGGCGCATATCACCCACGAAGCCGCGATCGGCAGTGTCGACAACAAGCAGTTGGAAACGCTGATGTCGCGCGGATTGACCGAGGATGACGCGGTGGAAATGATTATCAACGGTCTGTTGGCCAAACAGTAGATGTGCGTATGAAAGTAGCTATAACCGGAGCATCGGGATTGCTCGGCTCGGCGCTGGTCAAGGTCCTGGTCGAGAACGGACATCAGGTCACGAAACTGGTTCGCCCGGGCGGGCCGGTCGGCGCGGGATCGATTGTCTGGGCGCCGGATCAGGGCAAACTGGAACTGGCCGCACTTGAGGGATTCGACGCCGTATTTCATCTGGCCGGAGAAAGTATCGCCGAGGGTAAATGGACCGACGAGAAAAAACGCAAAATCCTTGAAAGCCGGGTACGCTCCACTTCGTTATTATGCGGACGATTGAAAAGCCTGTCCTCTCCCCCGTCGGTGGCGGTGTTCGCGTCGGCGATCGGCATTTACGGCAATCGCGGCGACGAAGAATTGACCGAAGAAAGCGATCCGGGTGAGGGTTTTCTGGCGACGGTAACCAAGGAATGGGAGGCGGCTTCGGACGTGCTTACGGATACCGCCATCCGTGTGGTCAAGCTTCGTTTCGGCGTGGTGCTGTCGGAAAAAGGCGGCGCGCTTCCGGCCATGGTCAAGCCGTTCAAACTCGGCATGGGTGGGAAAATCGGCAAGGGGACGCAATATATCAGTTGGATTTCTATCGACGACGTGGTCAATATCATGCAATTCGTGATCCGGGAGGATCAACTGCACGGGCCGATCAATGTCATTTCACCGAATCCGGTAACCAATGCGGAATTCGCCGCGGATCTTGGGCGGACGTTGAAAAGACCGTCGGCGGCGAATGTCCCCGCCTTTGCGATACGTCTCATGGTCGGGCGCGAAATGGCTGATGAGATGATACTTTCCAGCACGAGAGTCATGCCGAAAAAACTTATGGATGCCGGCTATCAATTTCTGTTTCCCGATTTACGGGATGCCCTGCACTATCATCTCGACCGACGGCAATAATCCGAATTTGGGCACAAAACAATCCCCCCGGCGCCTACCGGGGGGTTGTTCAAAACTTATAAATGTTACCTGTAAGGTTGCCACTTAGTGTGTCGCTTTTCGCGGCGGAAACGATTGACCCTCGTTCCCTTTCAGTGGTCCTTACATATTAAATATCGGGATATTCAAACAAATGTCAAGTCTAAATTGACCATATCAGCCTATGATTTTACTCGTCAAAACACCCCCTGATGCCGCCTTATCCATTGCGTGCCAATAACAAACGGGGACAGCAATCGGCTATCCCCGCTTAATTATTTCGCCTCACCTGTTATTATTTTTATCGCAATAATACCATTTTACGCGTGGCGACATAGTTATCGCTTTGCAGGCGATAGAAATAAATCCCGGTCGACACCGGATCGCCCTCGGCATTCTGTCCGTCCCAGGTGATTTTATGTTCACCGGCCGGTTTTACCTCGTCGACCAGCGTGGTAATATGCTGGCCCAGCAGATTGAAAACCGCCAACTCGACATGGGTACGGTTTTCCAATGAATAGGCAATAATGGTTGTCGGGTTGAACGGATTGGGGTGGTTTTGCGACAGGCCGTAAGTCGTGGGAAGCGCGTCGTCATCATCATCGACATCGAGCACCAACGACGTCCCCTGTCGCACGCGAAT
>CAZVNK010000010.1:0-6529 GCA_964628115.1 uncultured Ignavibacteriaceae bacterium
GCGATAGCATCCAGATCGCCGGAGCCCTCGCGGGTGATCGATCCCAGATGGCGGTCGTAATGGAAATTGGAGCTGTTGTGCCCGATGATGGTGTTGGCGACGATCGATCCGTAGAATTCGCCGGAATTGCGAAGGTCACAGTCACCGTCCGGGCTGTAAAACACCGCGTAGATATTACCGCTGTTTTTCAGTGTCAGATCCCCCTGTGAGTAGATAATCAAGTCCGACGGTTGGCCGCCGTTGTTGACACTCGACGAGTTTTTCAGTTCGATATCGCCGGAAACGTAGATGGTGACGTTTGCCCCGGGGGCGACCGTCAGCGCCGACGAGTTCTTGAGAATAATACTCGAAAAATAGTAAACTCCGCTTGAAAGCACGACATTGCCGGTGCTTTGAAAGGCGGCGGTTCCCGGGTCGAACGTATAGGTGCCGGTCAGACCGCTGGGGGCGCCATTGTTCGCGGCCGCCCAGTCGTATTCCGACTGCGGGATAATATCCAGATCCTGCTGAGGAGCATCGGTCGAAATCGTACCGGTCACGGTCGCACCCGGATTGACCGTGGCGCCGCCGGCCTGTGAGGTGGTCACGTCGCCACCGATATACGCGCCGTTCTTAATACCGATAGTGCCGTTGGAGCCGACGTCGCCGGCCTCCGTTAATCGGGTGGCCCAATAGGTACCGGAATCGGAATTGTACGAATCGGTCTGCATGCTGTTTCGGATATCGACGTCATCGTCGGCAAACAGGGCATGCCGGAACGGATGCACGACTCCCGGCGCCAGCAGGATTTCCACGGTCGCCACGCTTTCAAAATGCCTGCCGGTAGCGGTGATCATCACCGTGTCGGCCAAAGTGGAATCGACGGTGCTGTCCTGTACGGCGACGGAATATTCTCCTCCACCGAACGTGACCGACGTGTATCCGGTATTCCAGGTGGGATCGCTTATGATTTGCGCCATTGCTCTTCTCGCGCCCGCCTCGGCGATATAAAACGCCTTGTCGCCGTTGAGACGGTTGAACGACAAGTCGATATCGGTGGTTGACGTTTTTACCGCCGCGACGGCGATCAGGGTCAGCATCCCCAGCAGACATAATGAAATAAGCAGGGCGCTTCCCCGTTCGTTTTTCAATATCGTTGTCTTCATATATCCCTCCGCTACAAATTGGCATTGCGTATGTTCACGCGTTCGATGGCCGTATATGTGCGATACCCGTCATTTTGATTGAAATCTTCATCCGATCGCGTTGCCTGCACCGTCAGGGTAACCTGCACCGTGGAGGGATTAAGAGCGGTATAGTTGACGAAACTGATACCCTCGGAATATACCACCGCCGTATCGCCGTTGGTTTTTTTCATCAAACAAAGAGGCCGAATACCGTCATCAAGATGGTCGAATTCGCCGCCGGGATACTCGGCGGTATAATACAAAATCGTGTCGACCGGCTGAGTGTTGTTGTAAAATACGTACAGGCTGTCGCCATTAATGACGTATGGAATATGCGATCCGATTTTATACCCGGCGTTTCGTAAATTTTGCACGATATCCTGTATGCTGGCTCGGGAGTTTTGTTGCATATCGGCAATCTGATCCTGCGCCAGGGTTTGATTGTGCATTTTGGCGTAAAATTCGAATCCGGAACCCGCCAGAACGCCGGTGATGAGAAGCGCGATCAGCAGTTCCGTCATGGCATATCCTTTTATGTTATTCAGCTTGTTCATAAATCCCTCGTCGCGTTAATTCTTAAGGATCATGCTGGAATAGGTGGTGGAACGCTGGACGTCCTGATGATCGATCCAGGACACCACCACGTCAATATTATAAACACCTTCGGGAATAAGACTGTCGGAATCATGATCCTGTATGGTGGTCATGCGGCTGTAGAGACCCTGTAAATCGGATTCATTTTCCCGATACGGTGTGGTCGGCATCGGATTACGAGTCTGGCACTCCTCTATCTTTTCCTTAAGTAATTGAGAGGCAATCGAATGTTCGCGCGAAATGACATTGCCTTCGACCGATAACACCACCATCGGCGCTAATCCCAAAATGCCGATGGTCAGAATTATCATGCTGATTAAGACCTCCAGCAGTGTTACGCCGCTATCGTTTAATTGTGATCGTATAAGCATCTTATAGGCCCCTTCTCTAAACTTGCCATTTCGTATCGCAGAAAAGATGCCCAACAAACAAGACCGTTATCGTATTGTTATGTAAGGCAATGAAGTATAACGAATTATGTGACAATCTCTCAAAATATTACAAAAATGCAGTGTTGAACTGTAATTTATAAAAAGAGATAAAATTGAGGGATTAGACCCATATATACCCCAGAATGTACGATATGGTTCATGAAAAGCTAACGTCTATGGACATGGCGCCGGGGCGGTTAAGCGGATCTATCAATGTCGGTTTCAGAACACCAGTTGATGAGTCAATTCCTGGACGTGGCCATCTTTGAGAAAAATGCGTATTTTTATCTCAAATGTGCCCCAGCCCCGCGCCGTAAGCGCAAACGCCCGCTCATCCGTCCCCCGCTCGCATCTTTCGCGTACCGGCTCATAGAACGAGGGATGCAGAGTGTATTCGACACATTGCACCTGATCCAATGCGCCTTGCTCTCCCCGCAAAAAAACCGTCCAGTTCCACATGCCCGATTCCGCCCGAGTCGCCGTATTGGCCGCCGTAATCGGAAGCGGGTAGGAAACCGGCGGCGATTGAAATTCCAGCATGTGTTTAAAACGTTGCCGATGGCCGTCCTTGAAATACACCGTGATTTTTACGGGAAACACGCCCCATCCTCTGCAGGTCAATCCAAACGGATAGGCGGCTTCGCCGAGTTGGTTCACGGTGCGATTGGGACGAGGAAAAGTCGGGTGAAGCTCATATTCCACGTGGTCAATGCTTTCAAGTACTCTTTGTTCGGCTTTGACGAAGATTTTCCATTCCCAGCGGCCGTTACCGAGATATTTAGAGATATTCGCGGTTGCGATATCCTGTGACCATACCGACGGCATCGCGGTCAGCAGAATGGCCAGAGTCAACATTTCGATACCGGTGTAACGTATTAGTCGTATTTTCCGCATCATTCGGCCCTCACCATCATGATCCGGCTTTTGGGGACTTCACAAATGTCATTGCTTTGCCATTCGGTGCCGTCGCTTTGATACGCGAGCAGGCGAAGTTCATCGCCGGGATGCAGGTTGTCGATATGCACCCAGAGGTCGTTCGACAATCCCATTCGCGTATCGGGCGTGGTAATCTGGGGTTGGCCTTCACCCTGGCGGGAGATAACCGCCTGAACGTTGATATCTCCAATCGCGACCGAATCCTCCTGCGGAAACACCAGGCTGAAATGCATGGCGTAGCAGTTGAACCGTTCCAGTAATTCATCCTTGGATGCGATTTCCGCTTTGGTCTGATTCAACCGGCATTCCAGGGTCGCGATTTGTTCATCGTAGTCATAATAAATAAACATGCCGCCGACAAACAACAGTACGAAACCCATCAGGATAAGCAATGCGGTTTTATCGCACTTGAGTTCCAGTCCCAGTTTTTTCAATCCCAGATTCATTTGTTGCTGATCGAATTGCTTTCCCCTGACAAGCGCGAACAGAATCAATCCCAGCCCGATCACCGGCATGACGATGTAAATCAGAATGAGCTGTATCGTTGTTTCCATTTTCATTTCCTCCCGATTCCGACAAAAACTCCGGGGTTTTATGTCTGACTTTGCAGGTATTCCCTGCCGTACTCGATGGGAACCTGCACCCACATCGGAAAATGGTCGGACATACGAAATGTTCGCCAGGAACGATAATAGGTTCGTTTCTGACTGTCGGTTCGAGGTTGACCGTTACTCTTGGTATGATAGGCGTCACCCATCGCCTCGACGTATGTCGCTTCTTCCTCGTCGAGGTACAGCGTCTCGAAAAAGTCGAACACTCCCGATTGCAAATTGTCCAGATTCATGTGCTGTTTGAGCATGAACGCGATTTGATCGTAATGTTTGCCGCCGGCGACATTGGACGTTTCCGCCTGCAGTCCCTGCGGAATAACAAAGCCGTTGTCGGTCAGCGCCTGGAAGGTGACATCATCGGTGCTGAAAATGTTGAAATCGCCGAGCAGGATCAGGTTGTTACTCCAGGCGGTTTTTTCCCGTGCCCGGCCCTTCAGCAGTTCTGCCAGTTTGCGAATCTCCTCGATGCGTTCAGGATTGTCGGCAGTGTTTGAACCGTACAGAATGTGCACCGTCGATAACATGAATTTGAACCACCCGGCCTTGAACCCGCAAATAAACGGCGTACGCGCAAACTGCAGGACCGGGCTGTACCCCTCGCCCCGGCTGAAAGTCGGCGGAAGCACGATCTCGCCGGCCAGACCGCCGAAGCGGACTTTGCGCCCGTCGAACACGAATGCCATGCGTTCTTTGTTGCCCCGGGTGCCGATCGTAACGTCGGTTACGATATACCGCCACCATCCTCCAAGAATTCTCACGAGTTCCTTCAGCGCTTTGAGATCGTCGCGCACTTCCTGAATCGCAACAAGATCGAACCGTGAGACGATCTCGGCGATATAACAATAGGCCTCTTCGTCGCGAGTACCGTACTTGGTGGAATCGAATTCCCGAATATTCCAGGTTGCCAGATTCAGGGTGTCGATCACGGTGCGATGGGGGACTTTCGCGTCGAGTTGTTCTCTCAGGGCCAGCAGTTTGGATGCGATCCGGCGTCTGGTTTCGCCGGTGCTTTCGAAATCATAGAAAAACGCCATAGCCTTTCTCCTGTGTATATTGAATTGTCCGTGTGCAAAACTTGATGATGAGATTTTCGGGGCGGTTTTATGTTGCCGTTAGTGATCCGCCGGTCGGTAATGCGCGATTGAATTCCCGACTGAAAACCCCTTTAGACTAAAATAATATGAAATATATCTTAATTGATGTCAAGAAGATAATCATATGATCGTATCTTGGATTGTCTTCCGGTCAGAAACATTATCTTGTCGTGTCGGTTCTATATGATATATACTATAAAAAATCACCATTCTTTTCCAATAATCGGAGCATATATGAGCAAGTCACTGACACATAAAATACTGGAACGACATCTGGTTACCGGGACATTGACGCCCGGGACCGAAATCGGCATTACCATCGACCATGTCTTGATTCAGGATATCACCGGAACACAGGTTTTCCTTCATTTTGAAGCCATCGGATTGAACCGCATCGGGGCTGAGTTGGCCGTTTGCTACGCCGATCATAATGTCATTCAGGTGAAATCGGAAAACATGCAGGATCATTTGTACCTGCAAACCGCCGCGAAAAAATACGGGGTCTGGTTTTCCAAACCGGCCAACGGTATCGGGCATCAGATTCATCTTGAACATTTCAGCGTACCCGGCAAAACCGCCATCGGATCCGACAGTCACACTCCGCATTGCGGCGGAATCGGCATGCTGTGTATCGGTGCGGGGGGATTGGACGTCGCCGTGGCGATGGGTGGCGGACCGTACCACGTGCTCATGCCCAGAGTGGTCAACGTGCATCTGACCGGTGCGCTTCAGCCCTGGGCAAGCGCCAAAGACGTGATCCTTGAATTGTTACGGCGCATTACCGTGCGCGGCGGTCTCGGCAATGTCTACGAATTTACCGGCCCCGGTATCAGGACTCTTAATGCCCAACAGCGGGTTACGATCACCAATATGGGAACCGAGCTTGGCGCCACCACCAGTATATTCCCCAGTGATGATATCACCCGCGAGTTTTACCGGGCCATCGGGCGGGCAGATGACTGGCGTGAGCAGTTGCCCGATGATGACGCCGAATACGATGATCGTCTCGAACTTGACCTTACCGCCATCGAACCGCTGGTCGCTCTTCCGTCGCTTCCCGACAAAGTGGTGCCGGTTCGTGAGGTCGCCGGTGAGAAGGTCGAACAGGTTATGGTCGGCAGTTGTACTAACGGTTCGTATGCCGATCTGAAGGCGGTTGCGAAAATCATGAAGGGGCAGACGGTGCATCCCGATGTGAATTTCGTTATACATGCCGCCAGCAGAATGGCGCTGGAGCAATTGGCCGACGAGGGATATCTGGCCGATTTGCTCAAGGCCGGAGTCAATGTCGCCGAGCCGACGTGCGGCGCGTGTATCGGGACCGGACATGTTCCCGCTCCGGGAACCAAATCGGTGAGGGCTTTTAATCGCAATTTCAAGGGACGGAGCGGGTGGAAAGACGATCAGGTGTACTTGGTCGGTCCCGAGACCGCCGCAGTTACGGCCATCAACGGCGCGTTGACCGATCCGCGCGAATCGGATATCGCCGCGCCGCCGTCGGAATTACCGTCGAAAATCAACCAGAACAATCCCAATTTGATTGCCCCGGCATCGGTTGAAACAGCCGGAGCACTCACCATTCGACGCGGCGAAAACATCGTCCCCGCCGATCCGAAAGATGCTTTGGGCCAAACGGTTTCCGGCGAAGCATAAAAAGATTTATTGATCTGTAAAGCTTTTGTCAATTTTCCAGGACC
>CAZVNK010000010.1:6539-11122 GCA_964628115.1 uncultured Ignavibacteriaceae bacterium
ATGATATCAGTACCGATCATATCATGCCGGCCGCGGCCGAAATTCTGGCGTATCGCTCCAATATTCCGAAAATCAGCGAGTTCGTGTACTATCGTGTCGATCCGGAATTCAGCAAACGCGCTCGTCAAAAGCATGGCGGTTTTATTGTCGGCGGAGAAAATTACGGGCAGGGATCATCGCGGGAACACGCCGCGCTGGCGCCGATGTATCTCGGAGTAAAAGGCGTCATTGCCAAATCGTTTGCCCGAATTCACCTCGCCAATTTGATCAATTTCGGACTTTTGCCGTTGATTTTCGACGATAAAACCGATTACGACCGAATTGACCGGGGTGATGAGTTGGTCATTGAAAATGCTCATGACGCGGTCGATAAGAAGTCTTTCACCATACAAAACAAGACCGGGGATTTTTCATTCACGGCGCATGCCATACTCACCGATCGCCAGAAAGAACTGCTGAAGCTGGGCGGTCTTTTGGCTTATACCAGATTGAGGGGCATGAAAAAAGAATAGGGTGTTTATGTCGAGGCTCGGTAGCCGGAACGTTCGACCGCCGAGATCAACTGATCGGCCGTCGGCGCGGGATTGTCGACATGCACTTCCGCCGTCCCGGTGGTGTGATCGACTTTCGCCCCGGTGACTCCCGCGACCTTTTCCAGAACGTCCTGCACCGCCAGCGCACAGCCGCCGCATGCCATTCCGCCGATTTTGAGTTTGATGATATTATCCATAACGACTCCCGGTCTTGTTTTTCTACACAAACGCCGTAAATCCGCGCATGGTTCCGGGCGACAACGCCTTTTATATCCCCCCACTGTTTGATAAAACAATTGCTTGACATCGCAATCCGGATTTGCCTTTTTTACGTAGGCGTTCGCCCGGGATTATCAACGGTAATAGATCACACAACCAGTCTGCCGTCGGTTGATTTTCGGGCGGCAATCCGTGGAGGTGAATCAGATGGACGACTATCGTAAATACAATTATGAGGATAATGATCCGGAACGGGATGAACAGGAGCTTGACGAGGAGTCGGATGAAGCGGTTGCATCCGAATCGCCCCGATATACGGATGAGGAAATACGGGCCTTCATTCTGACGAGGTTAAAAGCCGGTGACGACAAAGCGGCGATGGCGAAACGGCTTACCGATCAGGGCATGCGAAGCGCCGACGCCTCACATCTGGTCGAGACGCATTATGGCAAAATCGTTGAGAAAATAGCCCGTCAGCAGTATCGAAGTGAGGCATTGATTCCGGCAATTGCGGGTGGTCTTTTGGCCGCGATTGTCGGTGGTGTGATCTGGGGGATTGTTTCTCTGGTCACCGACCGCGAAATCGGCGTCATGGCCTGGGCAATCGGATGGCTGACCGGATACGCCGTCCTGATTTTCGCCGGCAAACGCAAGGGATTGCCGTTGCAGTTGATTGCGGTCGTGACAGCCATACTGGGAATCGCGATCGGCAAATATGTCACGTTCGTCTATCAGCTCAAGGATGCCATCGACGAGTCCTACGGCGCAGAGGTCGCTTCGGAGTTGTCGGTGTTTTCCGAGGAGATGTTCCGTCAGTTTATCGAAAACATCCAGATGGTGGTCGGTGGATACGATATTCTCTGGGTAGTGCTGGCGGTTGCCACCGCATGGGGAATTCCCAAAGGGTCGGGAATCAAAGTGCCGGAAACCGGTTACTATCCATACACGGGATGATGTGATGACCGGACAATCCGACTCGATTGGATCCGGCCGATTTACGGGGAGTATCATGGAATGCGAAATTGTAATTAAGGGCAAACTGGTCAATCTTCGTTCGACTGTTCCCTCCGATATTGCCGACTATGAGCGATGGAACAATTCCAGCCTGCGGGTGTGGCAGTTCGATGGGCCGTGGTTCGATGATGATCTCGACGGGCTTATCGAACAACGTCGGAAATGGCTGGCCGGAGAGCGCAAACCTCCGTGCGGCTTTCTTGAAATCGAAACCGTGAAAAATTACCATATCGGGTGGGTGGTGGTTTATTATAAAAACGACGATCCCCACCTGACCGAGATCGGTATCGATATCGTCGAGGATACGTACTGGGACAAGGGGGCCGGAACCGAGGCCTTGTACCTTTGGATTGAGTATCTTTTTCGTGAATGGCGCCTGCATCGTGTCGGTTTTTCGACCTGGTCGGGCAATCGGGCAATTCTGGCAATCGGTCGCAAATTGGGCCTTGCCGAAGAATGCCGAATTCGCAATGGCTGTGAAGTGAACGGCGTCTTTTATGACCGCATCAAGATGGGAATCCTGCGGGAAGAATGGGACAGGCAACATGCCGACTGATTCTGCTCGAGTCGGCGTATCTCGTCATAATTATACCAGTTGGAACATTTCTTGAATAATGGCGTTTGTTTCTAACAAATCTGGTATAAAGACAGGTGCGGTGACATTGATCGAATATTGGTGATTGGAGCATGAGACAAGTATTTCTTTTTTCGATTCTGCTTATTATTGGATTGATTGGATCCCAGTATTTGCCGATTCTGGATTCAGCGCAAGACTCGGCGCGGGAGATTATTCGTCTGCTTACGATGATGTCTCTTGCGTTTATCATGATTCATGTCGGATATGAATTCGAAATCGATCGCACCCGCCTAAAAAGTTATGCCGTTGATTACGGTGTCGCCGCAACGGCGGCCGGACTTCCCTGGATCTTTGTTGCCGCTTATTTCATTTTTCTGTTAAGCCCGGCGACTGCCTGGTGGTCTTTTGATACCTGGAAGGCGGCTCTTCTGGCGGGACGCTTTGCCGCCCCGACCTCGGCCGGGGTGTTGTTTTCCATGCTGGCGGCCGCAGGGCTTTCAGCGACATGGTATTTTCGGAAAACCCGGATTCTGGCAATCTTCGATGATCTGGATACGGTGTTGTTGATGATTCCGCTGAAAATGATGATCGTGGGTTTACGCTGGCAACTGGGCGTCATTATCATCATTATGGTTGTGCTTCTCTGGATGGCTTGGAAATACCTGCATCAACTGAAAATCCCCGTTACCTGGCCGTGGGTACTGGCCTATGCCGGCGGCATTACTTTGGTTTCCGAGCTTATTTATCGATATAGCAAGCTCCTTGATGACGTTGTCACCATTCATATTGAGGTCCTGCTTCCGGCCTTTGTTCTGGGGTGTATGCTGGCGCGTCCGTCAAGCGCCGACCCGCATCGTGATGATTCGCGCGAAGGACATCAGGAGGGACCGGAAAGCCCCTCGGAACAGCGCTTTGCTCTGATTATCTCGGCGATATTTATGGTTTTGGTGGGACTTTCCATGCCGCTGATAATGGCCGGAGATGATAGCGGCATGACATGGGATTTACTGGCGGTTCATGTATTGGGAATTACTGTGGTTGCCAATCTCGGCAAGATGTTTCCGTTGTTTGTGTATCGGCGAGAAGCCCACTGGAAAGAACGCCTGGCGATTGCAATCGGGATGTGGCCGCGCGGAGAAGTCGGTGCGGGAGTCCTGGTGGTATCGCTTAGCTACGGTATTGGTGGTGATATGGTTGCCATTGCGACTCTATCGCTCGCACTCAATTTGCTTCTGACCGGTGTCTTCATTTTCATCGTGAAAAAACTGCTACGTGCTGTTCCTGACGAATTTCAGAACCGCGATGCGGCCGTTATTTGATGGTGTGTGTCGGTACGGATTGGTTTGTGTAGCGTAATAAAAGAACGGCAAATTAAAGCTTGCGGGGCATGGTTTTTCTTTGTAGTCTGTGGAAACGATTGCGCGAACACGTTGTTATAACGCATGAACTGAAACGAATATAACGGTTTCGGTGTGAGCTGTTACGTGGGATTCTCACGGGTTCTGCTTGGCTTGGACTGAGACAGAACCACGGCAGGAGGATTCCCATGAGTCAGGCAGAAAAAGGTCGCCGCGTCAAGGTCCATTATGAGGGAAAGCTTGAAGACGGCACCATTTTCGATTCCTCAAAAGATCGCCCCCCGCTTGAGTTCGAAATCGGTGGCGGCAATGTCATTCCCGGATTCGAAAGCGGCGTTATCGGGATGACGGTCGGTGACAAGAAGACGGTTACGCTGAAACCCGAAGATGCCTATGGCGATCGGCGTGACGATTTAACCATTGAGGTCGAAAAATCGCAATTCCCGGAACACATTACCCCGTCGCTCGGTCAGCAGTTGCAAATGGAGCAACCCAACGGCCAGCCGGTGAGTGTGACCGTGACCAATATCGCCGATGAGAAAGTGACGCTTGACGCCAACCATCCGCTGGCGGGCAAGACCCTGATTTTCGACATCGAACTGGTCGAAATCGCGTAAATACCAGCCCCCTTTCCCGGTAACCGGGCAAATTTCGCAATGCATGGTATGGGCTACCGGAGAGGGGGTGACGTATGTACGGGAATTTGCTGTTGTCTTATATGCAAAAAATTCTTTCCTTATAAAAAAAGAATATCTTTACGAAGGGATTTGTTATGCGCAAGCTGACCGTTTTGTTTATGCTGATCGTCATTGTTGCCATGCTTGTCTGCGCCGAGAAGGAAGGAAATTACCAGCGGTTGTTGCGCTATATGACCGGGTCGTT
>CAZVNK010000010.1:11145-17668 GCA_964628115.1 uncultured Ignavibacteriaceae bacterium
GAGCAGGCCGAGGCCGATTCAAGCTATGCCGATATGCGGCTTGAGATGACGCCGATTTGGCGGGAACGATCCGATGCTTTCTGGCTGTATGTCGAGCTGTCGACCGCGACAAATCCGGACCGCCCTTTTCGTCAACGCGTCTGCCGACTCGTGAAGATCAACGACAGCACTTTCGAATGTATTGCCTATATGTTCGATGATCCGCTTCGATTCGCCGGGGCCTGGAAAGATGAAATCCCGCTGACCGGTTTGACGCCGGATTCGCTGGTCGAACTGGAGGGATGCTCGGTTATTCTCATGCCGAAAGGAGATACCGCCTTTGTCGGCAGTACGATCGGGGAAAATTGCGCCGCCGATCTGAACGGTGCGGACTATATACGTTCCGAAATGATCATCACCGAATCCGAAATGTCCAGATGGGATCGGGGATTCGATTCCGACGACAACCAGGTTTGGGGTTCGGTGACGGGCGGATACGAGTTCAAGAAAGTCATAAAATCCGAATAGCAGTCTCAATGGGCTGAACAAGAGACGGTGTATTGTCGTCTCCCTCGGTCATTTTGCTTGACATAATCGACGTTAAGCATCTATTATACCAATATGCAGGCGGTGATGTCAGCCGCCGGTATTCGTGTAGCCGTATCGAATCAATATCATCCGTCACATTTCGCATGTCATGATGCGGTATCATACGTCGTGGTACGAACATAAAACCGGATACATATACATTCACTTGATGTCGAGGTGAAAAAGGAGGTAGGTTATGTTCGGTTCGGAAATTCTCGATGTTATTATCGGGCTGGTGTTCGTTTATTTACTCGCCAGTTTGATCTGTTCGGCGCTCAATGAGTGCCTGTCGCGGCTTGTTTCCCTTCGCGCTCGTTTTCTGATGGCGGGAATTCGCAACCTGCTGGCCGATTCCAGTCTTGGAGAGACGATAATACAACATCCTTTGACAAAAGGGCTTGCCGATCAAAAAAGGCTCGAGGGAAAATGGCTGAAGGTCGTCTTTCCATCCTATCTGCCGTCAAAGAACTTCGCTTTGGCCATGCTCGATACCATGCTTGAAGCGGGCGCTTTAGCTAAAAAGAAAAACGCATCCGATACTCAGCCGGCGGAAGGCGAGGCGGATAAAAACAAACAGCGGGAAAATACTTTTCAGAAATATGCTGAAGAGACTTTCGATACCCTTGAGCACTGGTTCACGCTGATCGAGAATCAGGGACAGACGACTGATCAAGCTTCCGGTAAAGACAAAGACCTGCAGGTCATGAAACCTTTGCGTGCGATGTTGACAGTCGCCAGGACCGAAGCCAAAAATTGGGATGAAGCCCTGGGGAAATTCCGTACTTCAATCGAGAACTGGTACGACGATGCCATGAGCCGGGTTAGCGGATGGTATAAAAGAAAAACGCAAATGATTGTTTTCTGTCTGGCCGTAGTGGTTGTCGGCATTTTCAATCTGGATACGATGATGATCGCGAACACGCTGTACCATGATTCCTCGGCCCGTGAGGCCATTGTGTCCATGGCCGCGCAAACCGCGGAGGACGAGACTCTGCTTCAGGGCGACTCGACCTATGCGCGCGTGGAATATTTCGTGGCGGAACTGGACAAACTCCCGCTTCCCATCGGCTGGATCGGTTCAACACCGGAGATTATTGATCCCCGCGAGGCTCCCATGAATACCAAAGGGTGGCTGTTTAAAATTCTGGGATTGTTGTTTACGGCAATCGCCATATCGCTTGGCGCGCCGTTCTGGTTCGATGTCCTCAACAAACTGATGCAACTGCGCGCGTCGGGAAAACGGGAGGCAAAACCCGAAGGTGTTTCGGCTGATACCGCTGGAGCATGAATTGCGTATTTACCATAAGAATTAAGTGCGAAGAAAACATGATGACATATTTATTGTAATCATGTGGATAATGGAATCCGGACATGGCTGACTGAAGCAAAAAGACAATGTGGCACTGGAATATTTACTCGAGACTTACGTCTCAATTTTATCCTGATCGCGCCGAAATTGTTTGTTCTATCGGGGGGATTGCGTATATTTACGTCAATGCATTCACCTCTGTTCGGGAGTAATTCAATGCACATGCATGATGAACCTTCGCATCATGGAATCGACGATAAGAGCACACGGTCATACCCCAATCCGACCATGCAACTACTGCTACAGCGTGCCAGTTGCCGCAGTTTTCAGGATAAATCCATTCCTGATGACGTATTGAATTTGGTGCTTGAGGCGGGGATTCACGCTCCCACCGGCGGAAACCTTCAGCCGTATTCGATCATAAAAACGAACGACAAACAGACCGCCGCCAGGTTGGCGAAATTGTGCGGTGAGCAACCCTGGATCGCCGATGCGCCGACCAATCTGCTGTTCTGTATCGACTGGCGACGTCTGGAACGCTGGTCCGAACTGGAAATCGCCCCTTTTGCCGGCATGGCCGCGTTTCGCAATTTCTGGATAACGTTTCAGGATGTTATCATCTGCGCTCAAAACATCTGCACGGCCGGCGATGCGATGGGGCTGGGTTCGGTGTATATCGGCACGGTTATGGAACGCTTCCGCGAGTTGGTGGAAATGTTCAATCTCCCCAAAGGCGTTTTCCCGGTAGTTCTGCTCAGCCTCGGCTATCCCAAGCAGAGACCGCTTCCCCGCCGCAAACTTGGCGTCGACATAATCGTGCACGATGAAACTTATCAAGAGCCGGATGACAAGACCCTGCGAGAAGCCTATCAAGATAAATATCCCGACTGGAAATTGAAAATAACCGAGGAACGTCTCGATACCGTGCGCAACGTGTGTCGCATCGTGCACGGCGATGATTTCGCTCTCAAGTGCGTCGAAAAAATCCGGGAACAGGGGTATATCGGCCCGGTGCATAATTATTTCGGTTTGCATTATCGCGCCGATTTGATGCCGGAGGGCAATAAAGAATTTCTCGCCATGATGGAAGAGCGCGGTTTTACCTGGTTTAAGGATTATGTTCCCAAAGGCACGGGGCATCGGTTATGAACTCACCGACCACTGCTCCGTACGGTTCCTGGAAATCACCGATCACGACCGATGATATCGTGTCGGCTCATATCGGTTTGGTTCAGGTGATGCATGATGCCGGTGATGTGTACTGGCTGGAACGTCGGCCAATGGAAAAAGGACGCTGTGTGCTGGTGCGGTGTACCCCGGATGGTACCACTATGGATATCACGCCGCCCGAATTCAATGTCCGCACCCGTGTCAACGAATACGGCGGCGGAGCGTTTGTCGTACGTAACGGCATCGTGTACTTTTCCAATTTCTCCGACGGACGGGTGTATCGTCAGAAAGCGAACCTTGCGCCGCATCCGATTACACCGCCGGGACCGATGCACTATGCCGATTTTGCAGTCGATGCGGAACACAACCGGTTAATCTGTGTTCGCGAGGATCACACCGATCCCGAATGCGAAGCGGTAACGACTCTGGTGGCGGTAAGCCTCGACGGTGCAACGCCCGTTACGATTCTCGCGCACGGTGATGATTTTTATTCGTCTCCCCGCAGTAGTCCCGACGGCAGTCGGCTGACCTGGTTGTCATGGAATCATCCCGATATGCCGTGGGACAGCACCGGATTGTGGCTGGCGGATATCAACGCGGATGGAACACTCGAAAACCTCCGCGCAATCGTCGGCGGTGAAAACGAATCGGTTTGCCACCCGGTCTGGTCGCCGGACGGCGATTTGTATTTCGTGTCAGATCGAACCGGCTGGTGGAATCTGTATCGTTGGCATGACAATCAAATCGACGCGGTATGTCCGATGGAGGCGGAGTTCGGCACACCACATTGGGTGTTCGGGACATCGACATACACGTTTATTTCCAATCATCTCATGATTTGTGCCTTCTGTCGGAATGGACAATGGCGGATGGCAAAGCTGGATACGTCGAATGGAGTTCTCCATCAGGTCGATCTTCCATACACCTTGCATAAAAGTTTTTCTCTGTGTGCCTGCAATGGTCGCGCCGTGTTTATCGGCGCCTCGCCGACGGCATATGTGGCGGTGGTGAAATTCGATCCCGACCGGGATGAATGCAAAATCCTGCGTCACTCGGCCGGCAACCGAATCGATACCGGATATATCTCAGTAGCGCGAGCGATTGAATTTCCCACCGAGGGCGGTCTGACGGCGCACGGTTTTTTCTATTCGCCGGTCAATAAGGATTTTTTCGCGCCCGATGATGAACTGCCGCCACTGGTCGTGATGAGTCACGGCGGACCGACCAGCGCCACGACCGATGCTCTCGATGCCGAAATCCAGTTCTGGACCAGCCGGGGAATTGCCGTGCTCGATGTTAACTATGGCGGAAGTACCGGCTATGGCCGCGAGTACCGACAACGTCTCAACGGCCGATGGGGCATTGTCGACGTCGACGATTGTATCAACGGGGCGCGTTTTCTGGTTGCCGACGGCAAGGTCGACGGCAATCGTCTGGCGATTCGCGGAGGAAGCGCCGGGGGATATACCACTCTCGCGGCTCTGACGTTTCGCGATACGTTCCACGCCGGATGCAGTCGGTACGGCGTGAGTGATCTGCAGTCGCTGGCGCGAGATACGCACAAATTCGAGGCGTACTATCTAAATCGTCTGGTCGGCCCTTATCCCGAGGCCGTCGATCTGTATATGGCGCGTTCGCCGATTCATTTTGTCGAGGGATTGTCCAGCCCGGTGATCTTTTTTCAGGGATTGGAGGACAAGGTGGTCCTTCCCGATCAGGCGGAAACAATGTATCATGCGCTGAAAGGCAAAGGCATTCCAACGGCGTATATTCCCTTCGAAGGTGAACAGCACGGATTCCGAATTGCCGGGAATATCAAAGCGGCGCTGGACGGGGAATTGTATTTTTACTCGCGTATTTTCGCATTTCAGTCCGCCGATGATATCAAACCGGTGGAGATCGACAACTTGTGATCGCGTGCAACTTTGCGACAGGCAAACCGTCTATAATAGTAATCGCTACAACAAAGACCGTCGGTTGGAGGAGAATATGTTATTCAGGATAATCCTGGCGCTGTTAATCACAGCAGGCGGAACAACGCAGGCCGCCTCGCTGGGATTGACCGTTAATAATAACGGCATCGGTTTCGGCAATTCCAAACATCTCAACGGCATTCGGATCAATCTGGTCGATCACCGAGTCCGCACCGTCAATGGGCTTAACGTTACTCTTTGGGTTCCGAAACAAAATCCACATTTCGAATTCAACGGTCTGGCGGTCGGTCTGGCCGCACCGGTGGGACATCGTGTAAATGGTGTGGCGATTGGCGGTTTCGCCGTGGCGGCCGATGACATTAACGGCTTTATGGTCGGTGGACTGGGAGTCGCCGCCGATGACATGACCGGTATCGCGATTGGCGGTTTGGGGTTGGGATGTGATAAATTCACCGGCTTGGCCATTGGCGGATTGGGTGTGGGGCTTGATGATCTCGATGGTATTGCGATCGGCGGTCTGGGAGTGGGGAGTGATGATATGACCGGCCTTGCTGTCGGTGGCCTGGGAGTCGGTGGCGACAAGATGGAAGGAGTCATGATCGGCGGTCTGGGAGTCGGTGGCGATGAGATCAGAGGGCTTGCCATCGGAGGCTTGGGCGTCGGGGCGGATATGATCAATGGTGTCGCCATCAGCGGGCTTGGAATCGGCGGTCACAGTCTTGAAGGCGTGATGATCAGCGGTTTGGGGGTTGGCGGCTATGATATAAACGGCGTCACGATTGCCGGATTGGGTGCCGGAGGCAGGACTGTCGACGGTGTCACCATTGCCGGATTCGGTGTCGGCGGAAGCAAAGTCCGCTGGTTGACCATTGCCGGTGTGGGAATTATCGGAGTGGATATCGAAGGTGTGTCGATCGCGGGATTGCTTATTAAAGGCTATAATCTCGAGGGATTCAAAATGGCGGGCTACTGCCAGGCCAAAGAGCGCATGACCGGCGTATCGATCAGCCTGTTGAATATCGCCAAAGAATTAAGCGGCCTGCAAATCGGCGTTTTGAACTATGCCGGAAACAATCCCGCACCGTTCAAGATTTTGCCGTTGGTCAATTATCATAAGTAAAAAATCAGTCTTATAAACGAATTAGACTCATCCTGATCACTCCGGATATTTTATCATATTTCTCAATATAAAAAACTGCATATATTCCCTGTATCACGATTATAAGATGTATGGTAGCCATGGAATTACTGGGGAAAAAACCGGATCGTAAGATCATCGTTTATTTTTTGGCGGCAATCGTGGTCGGGACGATTTTGTTGTCTTTACCGATCAGTTCGGCAAATGGACATATTACATGCGTCGATGCCTTGTTTACTTCCACGTCGGCGGTCTGTGTGACCGGATTGACCGTGCTCGACACGGGCAAAGATTTTTCGATGTTCGGACAGGTGGTAATTCTACTGCTCATCCAGTTTGGCGGTTTGGGCATTATGACTCTGGCCACGGCGTTGTTGGTTACATTCATGCCGCATCTTTCGTTTA
>CAZVNK010000011.1:0-7955 GCA_964628115.1 uncultured Ignavibacteriaceae bacterium
CATACGTTCCCGCAGTTTGGGATATAAATCCTTATCTTTACTCGTTTCGAGGACCTTCTTACGATAAGCCGCGACTCGTTCCGGCGTGTACCCGTCGGCCAGATCGGCCGCCATCGACTCCCCGCGCGACACATAGCGCGAAGCGGCACGGGTATCGCCGAATATCTGCGCCACCGAGTAACTGCACAGTTCGGGATTTTCCTTCGCGCTTTCGAGTTCACCGACCACAAAACGCATGGTTTCGGCGACGTCCGGGCAACGCTCGGCATAATAGCCGACCCGTCCGGTCGATGCCCCGATACCGATCCCGTTGCTGTAAGCCAGCCCGGCGCTCCAGGTGCGCATGAACAGACTGTGCGGGCCACCGCCGCAGTACATCTCGCCCGCCAGAATATCCATGACCGCCGATGTATCATACGGCTCGGCATATTCCGCCGAAACGATAATCACGCCGTTATTGGTACCGTCGTACACCAGCCCGACATAGGTCGGCGGTTCGGTGACATTCGACGCCCGGCTCTGCAAACGCTTCGTGATACACGGTATTCCGGCGTATGTCTGCCGTTGTGACGGAGTTCCGGTGTCGAGCCGTCCCACGAATTCATGGATGTTATCCATCGTAGCCGTCCGATCGGTGGAATTGGACACCATGTACATGCGGGCGTTGTCGGCATGCCGGATCAATCCCAGCACACGGTTGATATCGTTGATCGCCTGTTCCGGCGTGACCGACATATCATGCGCCATCTCACCGCACAGGTAAGCCCAGTCGGCGGCAAGATTGGCGTCGGGGATTTCAACCAGCGACGCCCGCAACAATTTCATTGCCTGCAATACGTTGGCGTAGGCCGTCCCTGACAGATCGGTCAGGTACGGTGCAAACAACTCCGTGTATTTCGGATCGGGCTGATCGTTATCGAGAATCCCGGCCAGCATGGCGGTCAACTCCTCGCGACTCTTATTCTGGCCGTACCCACCCAGACTTCTCAGGTACCATCCCAGATCGTTGCGTGCCATTTCGTCGCCCGGATCGGTCAACAGACAGCGCAGTCGGTGATAGTGGTGTGTCTGAGTCAGAAAGCTGTTGCTGGTCAGAAACAGCGGATTGGTTTGATACCGGTAGGCATAGGACGGATTGGTCACCCACCCCTCTTCGGAGCCTTTCATGCGATTGCGCAGATAAACCAGACTCTGGTCGATCACATCCAGCATGCGCGGAACGTTTTCCGTGTTCAAGTACGGTGAGTACAATGCCAATTCCATCCAGTGCAAGGCGTTGTTAAGTTCGTTCAAATTACTTCCCGCGCCGGTCAGCATCAACTCGATGCGACCACTCTGAAATCCCAGATCGAAATCGGCATTCAGTCGGAGAACTTCCTTGCGCAATCGCTCCTGCATATCCTCGTACGGAATCGCGACACCGTTTTCGACCACGCCGATCTGCGTCATGACATCGGTGAGAAACGGCACGTATACCAAATCGCGTTCCGGTATCACGTCAAGCCGCAATGCCAGTCCGATGGTCGCCGAGTTCATGTTTTCGAACGTCGACGCCACCAGCGGAATATCTCCGGGCAGGGCGATCGTTTCGTATTTCAACTGCTCGTCCAGAGTCAGCGGAGGATTGTCGATAAACCCCGGCAGTTCCTGATCGGCGGCGAGTTTTTCCAGTTGCGCGGTGTTGGCGTCGAATTCCTCTTTGTACCGTGCAATCGCCTCCTGATCGTCGGCGACACCGTACTTTTTCTTGAAATCAGCCAGGTACCCGGCAAGCCTTGCCTTTTTGGCTTCATTCATTTTCACCACCATGGACGGATCGGGTTTGTGACCGACGGCATAGGGAACGACCTCGAGTAGCCGGGCGTCATCGATTACCTGTTTCCAGAAGTTTGTGCCGGTGGCAAGCAGGCTTTCGGCATACGCGAACTGCTCCTTTAACACCATCGACTTGCGGAATCCGTCAACCTGTTCCAAATCGCGCAGAGTCGACATCCATCCTCCGGCCGGTCCCCGGCGAAAGCCGAACATCGGCGGCGTATTGAGATAGTCTTCCAACTGCTTGCGCTGACCGACCAGGCGACTTTCCACCTCACGATTGAACTGAAGCAATTCCTCGGAGTTGTCCGCGTAATCGTGGACGCGCCGGATTTCGGCGATAATCATGGAGCGAATACTGTCCACCATAGTCTCGTTGACATGCACGTTATCGATGCCTTCCAGCGCCAGTTGTACCGGGCTTCCCTGGTACGGCGGCAACCAACTCCAAACGTTACTACCGCCGATATTTATCCGGCGTTTTTCGGAATTGATAAACATATTGTACAAATTCGAAGTCTGACCGGAAGCGAACGCATCGAGAAACAGGTTGAGTATACCGCGCTGGTTATTGTCGAGTTCCAGATGCGCCGGCCACGCATAGTACATATTCCCCGGGTCCTGGGGGTTCTCGCTGGGATAGGTGGCGATTTTGACGGTTCCGAACGGCGCCGGATGCGGTTCCGGGACCGGATAGGCGTTGATGCCGACATACTCGCTTGAAACCGGTTCTTTCCAGCATCGCGTCAAGATACCGTCCATCCGTTCGAGAAAATCATCGACGGGCATTTCGTCGGGAATGGCCACGATCAGCCCCATATTGGCGGGGGTATAAAATTGCCGGTGAAACTCCCACATGTCTTCGGGCGTCATGGTCCTGATGGCCGACGGCTCTCCACCGGAGATATATTCCAGCGGATGGTTCTCGCCGTAAATCATTTTACTCATCGGTTCATCGTAATAGTACCATGGCTTTTCGAAGGCGCTGACCATTTCGGTGTACACCGTTCCTTTTTCCTCAAGGTACAACTCACCGGTCTGCGGGTCTTTGCTGATACCGATATGGCACACCTCGCGGCGGATTTCCTCATCGGTGAAATCCGGATGCAAAAACGCCATCAGCTTGGCCTCGAGAATATCATAAAAGGCCTTTCCTCCGGCGATCGTGTTGAAATGATAACAGGTGTTCACCTGGGCGGTATAGGCGGTGCTTCTGCCCAGAGACATATCCTCCAACGTGGAGACATAGCGTCCGTAATTGCCCTTCCCCAGCAGGAGATGTTCACAGGTGTGGGGTTCACCCATATCCGAGGTTGGCGGGGTTTTGACCCAGAAAAAGCCCTGGGGAACCGATTGGATTTGCATGACATCGACGACAAATCCGTACCGGTCGGAAATAAACCGCGCCCCCATCGGTTTGTCGATGCCGTTCACGTACACGTTCAGGGCCGTGAAGCCGTTTACTTTTTGATCTTCCTGAAGATCATTCAGCGACACTCCTGCCCATGCTCCCGATACCATCAGGAACACCAGCATCAGGCCCAGAACGACCGTTGCCTGTTTTCTAGTCATCCGTACATGTCCTTTCCGCAATCATTGCCGATTGATGCTTTATATCTTTATCATGTATTACGAGACCATTGTCAAAAGGTATGCAAGATTATCGGAAAGTCAAGACGGCGGGAAAAATTCCAAAATAGACCGTAACGATCAATAATAATACCAAATCGTCGTGTAATCCTTCGGGTCTTCGCCGATGCTTTTCAGACGTTCCAGGTAGGACAGAATCGGCACGTCGACCCCGACATAATTTTGATAGCCGGCGGCTTTCGGCTCCCAGGGATGAAATTCATACACGCGACTTCCGTCGGGCAAGACCGAAATCAAGTCGTGATGTTGCACCGCGCGAAGGTAATTCTTACCAAGCCCCGGGACATTGTACACCGGCTCATCGGTTCGCGTCAGACCGGGCAATAGCCGGGCCTCCTCGTTGATTTCCTGCAGAAGACGCGCAATCGGGACGATATAGTCGGCGGTTTCGCTTTTGCCCTTGCAATTGAACGTGTAGTAAGGCTCCACTCCGATCCGGCGCAGGACGTGTCGAAGCAGAGCGGTTTCAAAGCGACGCGAGGTAAAAAACGTATACACCTGCTGATTATAAACCGGAATGCCGGCGGTTCGAAGCCGTAGAACGGCTGTCGCAGTTTCCGGGGTGACTTCATAGGGATGTTCGACATGGGTAACCAGCGAGATATCCCGTCGCCCGGGTCGGATATAACGCCTGAGGATTGAGACCAAATTTTCGGTGATCCGCATCGGGATGGTCCCCGGAGTGCGTGTGCCGAAACGGATATGTTCGATGGATTTTATGCGCGAGACCCGCTCCAGAATGCTGTTAATGGTGCGATCGTTGAGCGCAAAAGGATCACCGCCGGTAATCAACACCTCGTGAATGGCCGGGTGATCGGCAATCCAGGCCAGCGCTTCATCGATTTTCTTCGAAGTGGCCAGCGCCCGGGGTGTCATGGCGCTGTCGATTTCCCAATTGCGCTGGCAATACACACAAATCTGTGGGCAGGTGTTGTACGGCTTGAGAATGACAATGCCGGGATATCGCCTCGTGACCAGATCAATCGGCGAAGTCTCCCGCTCCATCATGAAATCAAATGCGCATTCCCGGTTGCCCCGATTGGCGGCCATGATTTTGACATAATTGGCCGGAGGAAACACCTGAGCGCGAATGGCACGATCTCCCCCGCGTTTGTTGGCATCCATCAATGACAGATAATACGGTGTCACTCCGAACGGAAGCTTGGCGCGCCGCGCCTGTGCGATGTTGTCCTTCTCCTGTGTACTCAGAGGCACCAGTTTTTCCAGCAGTTGGACATCCTTGGCAACGCTCATGACATGCCAGCGCCAGTCGCTCCAATCCTCCTCGGTCCCGCCCAAAACCGAAAGGATCTTTTTGCGCCGTTTCTTGCGATGGTCGATTACGCTCTGCTGAAGTCCGTGGGCATAGCGGTCCATCCAGCTTTCCACGTTTTGCCAGAGACGGTCAAGCTCATCGGATCTTATTATCGCGGTCTGCCGGGGCGTTTTGGTTTTGCGGAGATTGAAATCAGCCGGGGCCTGCCCACGGCCGCGGCCCTGAACACCCATGACCATGTGAATCATTTCGGCGTAAAAACCGGGCGATAAGTCGGGCCGGGCCTTGTCATGCGCCAGATCGAACAGGGCCTGAGTCACGCTGAATCCTGACAATTTGTCGGATTTGGGGGTCAGAATTTGTCGCATGGCACGGACGCTGTCGCGCACCCTGACAATATTACGCACCACCGGCTCGTCCTCCAGCGATGACAGATCAAATTGGTACCGGGTGACCCGTCGAAACAGGCGTTCCCGTACGATACTGAGATGGCTGGATGAACCGGCAATCCGAAAAATACTGGCGGCTTCTTTTTTGAGTTTGTCAGGTGTATACTTCATTTCTAATCCCCGTCCCCGTCATATTATACTCGCGAAGAATCTTATCGTCTCGCGGGGAAATGCGATATAGTATAAGAAAAAAAGAGAGATTCCGCAAGTCCGGTTGCGGTGTAAATCCATATAATATTTTGTCAATCAATAAGATACGCGGATAGGGCGCAACCGATCAGACTAATCAATCGGATTGGGGATACAAATCGACCACGGTCGCGCCCCAGGAACCGCCCGAGGCGTCATGGCGATACGATTTGACGGCCGGGTGGCGTTTCAGCGCGGCGTGGACAATACGGCGCAAAACGCCCTCGCCCTTGCCGTGGATGATGCGAAGACGGAAAATCCCACGCTCCAGACAGGCGTCTATATAGTCGGGCACCAGCGCCTTGATATCGGCGGGCCGGAACGTATGCAAGTCGAGCGTGCCGTCGATGGGCAGTTCCGAGGGATGTTCGTCATTCTCGCACATGCGGGAAATAACGCATAAAACCTCGTTGAAGGCAACGGCTTCTTACAGAGCAGTAGAGGGGGTTGAAGGAGAATACCGCCGGTTAGGAAGGATCCTTACAGCAAATCGGCGAGCAATTTTTCGATATCCGACATCATAAACGGCTTGTTTAAAAAGCCGTCAGCCTGATTACGCACGATATCGGAATCGACTTCGTCGACAGAGTAACCGGAAATCAGGACAACCGGAAGATTCGGCTTCTTGGTCTTGATGGCCTGAAGCAGTTCCAGGCCGGACATCTTCGGCATCCGCATGTCGGTGATGACCATGGCGACTTCTTCAACATCGATTCGCTGAAGTGCATCAGGGCCATCGACGGCCCTAACTGCCCCATAATCAAACACTTCCAGCATCTCAGCCAAAAGACTCGACATATTCGGGTTGTCGTCTACAATAAGTATAGTCTTAGCCATAGTTTTCCATCTTTCTGTTCATTATAGTAATCGACAAATAATCAGCGGACTTTATGCCGATTCGCGGAAAAGCGCCTCAGCCGCGTGGTTAATTCCTCGCGGAGCGGCTCCAGATTTAGCTCTTTGAGCGCTGAGATATGGAAAGATTGCCGGTCGCAAAAGGGCGTTTGCAGAGAATCGGCAAGTTGATCGATCTTATTGAATATCAGAACAACATCGACCGTCCCGGCCCCTATTTCGCTTAATACCAGGTCGGTCTGGTCGATTTTCGCCTGGCAGTTTTCGTCGGAAACATCGACCACGTGTAGCAGTAAATCGGCATACGCGACCTCATCGAGAGTCGATTTGAACGACGCCACCAGCTGATGCGGGAGTTTCTTGATAAAACCGACCGTGTCGGTGAAAATGATCTTGTCGGGATATCCCTGCGACATCACCCGGGTGGTGGAATCCAGCGTGGTAAACAGCTGGTTGGCGGTTTGGACATTGGCCCGGGTGAGTTGGTTGAACAGAGTCGATTTCCCGGCGTTGGTATAGCCGATCAGCGACACCTTGAACAGGCTTTGTCTCCCCTTGCGCTGAACCTCGCGTTGCGTACCCAGTTTTACCAATTTCTTTTTCAACGAGGCGATCTTGGTGCGCACCTGCCGCCGGTCGGTTTCGAGCTGGGTTTCACCGGGACCACGAGTGCCGATTCCGCCGCCGAGACGGCTGAAATGAGTCCAGGCGCCGGTCAGGCGCGGAAGCATGTATTCCAGCTGGGCCAATTCCACCTGTAGTTTGGCTTCGGCGGTGCGGGCATGTTGGGCAAAAATATTTAAAATCAATATCGAGCGGTCGATGACCTTGATTTCAAGGGCGTTTTCAAGATTGCGCTGTTGCGCAGGCGACAGCGGCTCATCGAATATGATCACATTGGTGCCGTTGGCCGTGATTTCCTCTTTGATCCGTTCGACCAGTCCCTTGCCGATATAGTATTTCGAATCCGGCGGGCGCACCTGCACGACCGAGGAATCGACTTTCGCCCCGGCCGACCGGGTGAGTTCGGCGAGTTCCTCGAGCGATGATTCGACGTCGGCTCTGTTTTTCGACGTGCGCGCCATCCCAATCAAATACGCCCGCTCCTGGGGCATGACACGATTAAGTTCCATAGGGTAAATATAATACGATTTCGCAAGACAATGGTTGATTATTTGTGAAAAGTACCGTAGAATCTTTTCCATGAATACAAAAGCGCAAAACATTTGGCAAACATTTTTCGACAACTACGCCGACAAGTACGACGACGAGGTTTTCACCAAAGCCACCAAACGGGAAGCGGAATTTCTCATCAAAGAGCTGGCGCTCCCGAAAGACAGCACCATTCTCGACGTCGGTTGCGGCACCGGTCGCCACACGGTCGCGCTGGCCAAAGCCGGATATAAAATGATCGGTGTCGATCTTTCCGAAGGGATGCTGGCCCGGGCACGTCGCCGCGCCGAAGAAGCCGGTGTCGAGATCGAACTTATACAATCCGATGCGACCGCATTCACGATCGACCGCAAGGTCGACGCGGCGGTCTGTCTCTGCGAGGGGGCGTTCTGCCTGATCGGTCTCGATGAGGATCCCCATGAACACGACCGCGCCATTTTGCGCAATATCAACTCAGCGCTCAAACCGGGCGGGAAATTTATCCTGACCGCACTCAGCGCGCTCAAGATGATCCGGCAGTATTCACAGAAGGACGTCGCGAAAGGTCT
>CAZVNK010000011.1:7965-17635 GCA_964628115.1 uncultured Ignavibacteriaceae bacterium
CGTCGGCAACAGCCACTCCTCGATCTTCGACCCGGCGCTCACCATGGAAACTCACCCCATGGAGTTCGACACCCCCGAGGGAAAACGGACGATCACGGTACGCGAGAAGGGATATTTCGCTTTCGAGATGCAAACGCTCATGCGTGAGACAGGTTTTGCCATCGACCATCTCGGCGGCGGCACCGCCGGTAACTGGGGATATCGTCCGATCGATCTGGATGAGTACGAATTGATGGTAATCGCCCGCAAAATCGCTTATCCCTAAAGACTGTCGTACAGGCTGCACTTCCGAAAGCATGGTTACGGCTTTCATTCCGAGGCGTTTTTTTATTTGCATTTCTTTGTCATCGCTGACGATAATACTATATAACCATGAAAGCGTACCGATACATTATTGCGATTCTGCTTGGGATCATCCTGACGGCCATAATTATTCCAACCGTGAACGGCGCCGATTTGATCTGCGAATATTGCAAACGGCCGATCACGGGACAATGCATTCAGGTTGACGGCAAGTATTATCATCCGGAGCATTTTCTCTGCGAAAAATGCCGCAAGCCGATCGGTACGGGTCAGTATTACAAGGATAACGGCAAGTACTATTGTCTCGAGTGCTATCAGGCTCTTTTCACACCGAGATGCGCGCATTGCAACCGTCCCATCGACGGGGAATATATCCAGCATGACGGGAAAGCATACCACGAGGATTGTTACAATCGCCATGTCGCCCTGCGCTGTGCTCTGTGCGGTGAAATCATTCAGGGGAAATACATCGAGGATTTCTGGGGCAATGTTTATTGCGCCAAACACGAGGGAGAAATACCGCAATGCGAGTCCTGCGGGCGGTTCATTTCTCAACAACTGACCAACGGAGGCGTCGAGTTAGCCGACGGGCGTCATGTCTGCGGTATCTGCCTGCGAACGGCGGTGGTCGATTTCGACGAGGCGTCGCATCTGCTGAACGTGGTGCGCGGTCATCTGGAACGCGCCGGGATCGTGATCAGGCAGGAGTTGATCACGTTCCACCTGGTCGACCAGAGGGAGTTGCGCGAAGTGTCACCGTCGCACTGGCCGGATCAACTCGGAATGGCGGTAATCGAAGAAACCGAAACGAATACATACAAGAGTCGCACGTTCGACGTATACGTTCTCTCCGGCCTGCCGCGTATCAAATTTATCGCGGTCGCGGCGCATGAACTGATGCATGTTTGGCAATACCTGGAAGCCCCGAGGGGAAACGATGCCGCGCTGTGCGAGGGAAGCTGTCAGTACGCCGCGTCGCTTGTTTTACAAAATTACGCCGGGAAAGAAGTCGAATACAACCTGACCGCGATTGCCAACGACCGAAGTGAAATGTACGGCGAAGGTTTCCGACGGGTTAGACGCATGGTGGAGAAAAAAGGCATGAGTGGCTGGCTGGATGTTCTCAGAACCGAGAAGGATTTTCCGGCGGGATTTTGATAAACAATAAACTACCGGACTCTATTTCAACAACATCATTTTTCTGGTTTCGGTCGCCGTGCCGGCGGTCAGACGATACAGATACACGCCCGTGGCCGATTGATCGCCGTTATCATCGGTACCATCCCATGATATCAGCACCGTTCCTCGTTCATTCTCTCCCCTGATCACGCGCACTCTCTGCCCGGCCATATTGAAAATCTCGATCGTCCAGACACTTTGTTCCTGTAAATCGAACCGGAACATGGTGCCGGGATTGAACGGGTTGGGATAGTTTTGATATAACTCAAATGCAGTGGGCAAATTGTCGGAGAATGTCAATTCGTACGGCTCCCCGTAATATCCCGCCGCCGTTGCGATAAACGACGGCCTTTGCTCGCTGATGTAGGGGACAGATATCAGTTGATTGCAGTCGGACGGTATAGTATGACTATCAAAGGAGTACCAGATCATGAAGAGAGTATCATCATGGATAGTATTCTTCGTTTCCATTGCCGCAAGATCGACGTCATAGGTGATACCGTCATAATTAATCACCGACGCCGGGAAGACTTTCATAAGCAGAACACCAACCGGTTCGGCAAACGACGATTTGATGTCCATCCTGCTGTTTTCATAATATGCGCATAGAGCACCAGTATAACACGTGTCGTACTGGCCGATATTTTGCACGTCGCCATCGATACAGCGCATAAGACATTGCAGATCTTCAAGCGTTCGATAAACGCCGTCAAAATTGTAATCGGTCGCATAGGTTTGTTTTTCGACATCAATGGTGAAGGCATCATCACCATAGACAAAGCTATTGATAAATATGACAGCATCGCCAATTTCACATGGAACGCTGTTAAGATTGACATCGGGATTACCGCGATCGTCGATGTCCTCAACACAAATGGGCATGATCCCGCCGTTAAAATAACTGGTATTCGGTACTAAAGGATAACGTGTCGATGTGGAATCCATGCAGGTCATTTGAAAACCATGCACCGTCGGAAACCCACTCGGATCATCATAATCGGAGATCAATTCATAGCACATGTTACCGTGATTGGCGATGGTATCCCAAACCAGATCATACACGTGGGCCGATACACCAATGCAGATTTTATCAGTGAAAGAACCATAATAACAAAAGGAATTGTCGTTACAGTCTTTCCAGAGAAAACGAATCGGCTGATACGTGCACTGCAACGTTTGGTCGTTGCTTACCAGAAATTGCATGGTAAACAAAGCAGTGCTGTCGGCGATCGTATAACGTTGAGGAGTTACCGCCCCGTTGTTGCTGTCCGCCATACCGGTGACGTGAATTACATTCAATGGTGGATAAGCCCCTTCCTCAGGATACGGTTCAAGATGATAGGTGAAATATTCCCATTCATATTCGCCGGGAATGGCGAAGACATCACCGGGGATCACATCTGTCGGAATCAGCGCATTGTTGGGGAACAAGATACCTAATTGAAACGCAATAAACTCGCGGTCCGCACCGCCATTTATGATTACCGGCACATCCACCATATGCCCCGGCAAGACAGTTTCCACATGACCGATTGTAACGGACAAAGCCGAAGATTCCGACTCACCCATTGCAACGGGTACAATACAGAGCAGACATATTAATAAGGACAATAAGACTCGTGTTTTCATCACATTAGCCCAAGTAACCTTTGATTTACAGACCTACGATATAGAAATATAACACCTGATGCGAAATTGTCAATTACGAAGTTGAATTGCAGGTCGGACAAATTCCTCTTTTTTTCATGCGCCAAATGCTATACATTATATTTCAAGACCCGGGTGAAGATCATCATATCGCCCGACAAATACGAGAAAACACATGACAGGGAGAATACCATGCCGATTACCAAAAAAGAACTGCTCAAAGAGCTGAACAAGGATTTGGAGTGGGAATACTCCGCCGCGATTCAGTATGTCCAGCATGCCGCAGTCCTGACCGGCGCGCAGTATGAGTCGATTCAGAAAGAATTGGTCATTCACTCCAACGAAGAAATGGCTCATGCGCTGATGCTCTCCGAACAGATCGACTATCTCGGCGGCGTGCCGACGGTGAGTGTCGAGGAAATCAAAACGTCCAAAAGCTCACTGGAAATGCTCAAACAGGATTTGGCCGGCGAGCAGTTGGCGATCGACCGCTACAAAGAACGGATCGGGCAGGCCGAGTCACTCAAGGAATACGGACTGCGACGCATTCTGGAAGACATCCTGATTCAGGAAGAAGAACACAAACGCGACCTTATGACCGTGGTCGAAGACTGATTTAGTCTCATTTCCATCCTCCGGGCGGGTAATCCCGCCCGGCGGGACTGACCTTGATCAATCAAAAAGTGAGGTCTGAGAGATACCACCATCTTCTTTTTCCAACTCATTTAAAACAGGTGTCACATCAACGTTGTCATTTGCATCTACCGCGATGCGTATCGCCCCGCGTTCAAGGAAATGCCGATTCCCCGGCGGAGTGACGGCGGTTTCTTCATAGTCTATAACGAACAGAGGATGCTGTAATTCAATCGCGGCCCGGCCGGCATCGAACGTCCCGCCTTTGAGATCGGATTCGATCAGCACCATTGCATCGGACAGCGCGCAAATCGTTCGATTACGTTGCATGGCATTGCGGGCGATCCATCCCAAACGGGGCAGGAATTCGGACAAAACGAGATAGTTCGATTCATTGATATAACCGCCCAGTTCCTCTTTCATGGCAAAGTGTAAAATCCCGATTGCCGGTACGATGGTTGTCGTGCCGCCCGCCATCAGAGCAGACAGATGGGAAACGTGGTCGATACCGTGCGCATAACCACTGACAATATTAACTGATTCGTACGCCAACTTTTGGGAAATGGTCTCCGCAACGGTACATCCCCGACTTGATGCATTGCGCGAACCGCAAAATCCGACGGTCTTTATATCGAGTAGTGACTGGTTTCCCTGAACACATAGTACCGGCGGCGCGGCATCACCCAGAATATCGGATAATCGCCCGGGATAGGACGTCTCTCCCAACGCGAGAAGCTTTATTTCGTTTTTTTGCAATTCCTCATACAACTCACATGCCTGATCGTACCCCTCTTTCACGCCGGAGACGATTTCCGGCGACAATCCGAAAACATGAATCATATCATCCGCAGACGCCTCGACGAATACCCCAATCGGACATGTCTCAAACGCCAATCGCCGCAACAACCGTCCCAGAGTCTTTACGCCCAATCCCCGGGCATGCATTAATTGCAACAGTGCAATATCCCGAGTCATACATTACTCCGGTCACTCAGGGTTTTGACACAGGTCAATCCGTACACCGCCTCGGCCCCCTGTGACTTCAAAAAACCGGCATACGACCACATTGTCGTTCCCGATTGGTACAAGTCATCAATGACACACACGGCGCAGTTGTTCACGTTTTCATTCAGCGATACATGCCCCTTTTGATATATCCGCTCCCACACCTTGATTTTGCGTTCCCAGTTAATCTCCTTGATAGCCGGTTTCGGCTTTTTCATCACCGGATGCACCACCGGCACGTCTTTTTTTAAAACCGATATCATCACGCGTGTTCGCGACAACAATTCCGTCAATACCATCGGCAGGTCAAAATCCTTTTGCGGATCGGGCGGAATATAACTCAGACAGATATTCTTATGATTCGCCAAGTGGGGAATCCTGAAGAACGCCCGCTCCAGACGTTGAACCAGTCGCGGCGCGATTCCGAGCATTCCGCGATATTTAATGCGATGTAGCAACTCACCGATTTCGGTGCGACGATTCCGGTCATAATCCTCCGGCGTCAGGGCGTTCACGTCAAGCGCCAGGCAGAAATCCAGTTCATCGCTGAAATGATCGTACAATATGTCGCTTAATCCGATAATGCGCAGTTGATGATAATCGGCGACGAACTGCTTGATCCGATCAATATCATCGGTCGTGACATCACGCAAATACATATATCGGGCACGACCCGATTGCGCCGTGCGCCATCCGTTTGAGGATTTCTCCATCAGCGCCGGTTCCAATTGAGAGAATAACTCGGCATAATACGTCGGCAGGACCAATACCCACGTATTTGATGACTTTTTTTCAAAGATATGCCATATCAGATTGCTCCGCCCCCTTTGCGGTTTGCAAACCATTCCGACACCCTGTTTTGCAGAGATAAGATTATATGATACGGATATTAACGTTTATGCCATAAAAGTAAACTATTCGCCGAAAGCTGTCAATCACATATTCCGTAACCGGCAATATCGATGATCGGCAGACATATAATAAAAGGGTAAATGCCTGAGGGGACAGACATTTACCCCTGGATGTCGGGCCGCCTGCCGTGGCGGCCCTTGATGGAATCCCTGTTGGGAGTTCTTTTAATTGACCATTGCGGTCATGTCGTACCGTTTCATCTTGGCGCGCAGGGTCGACTCATGAATATTCAACAATCGCGCCGCCTCGGACTTGTTGCCGTTGGAGGCCAGAAGCGCCTCGGTCAGCAGTTTCTTTTCGAACTGCTCGACCTGGTCGAAAAGCGAGACGGTCTCGGCTTCCTGTTTGTCCTCGAAGAACGATCGTGACAACTCCACCACCGAACCTTCGCGCGCCATCGACGACAACGCGGCCAGTTGCTTCACTTTGTTTTTCAACTGCCTGATATTACCCGGCCAGTCATAGCCGACAAACTGGCCGACCAACTCCGACTCCGGCTTGTTGCCGTTGAGCAGTCCGCTTTCCTTCATGAACGATTTCAGCAGGTCGGGAATATCTTCCTTGCGTTCCCGCAGGGGAGGCAGTTCGAACGTGATTCCGGCCAGCCGATAGTACAGGTCACGACGGAACGTGCCGTTCTCGACCATCTCCTCAAGGTTACGATTGGTCGCGGCAACCACGACGATATCCAGTTCTACCTCATCGGCCGTTCCCAGCGGACGGAGTTTTTTCTCCTCCAGAATGTTCAGCAGTTTGGCCTGCAAAATCAGCGGCAATTCACCGACTTCATCGAGCAGAAGCACGCCGTGGTTGGCGGCCAAAAACAGCCCGGTTTTGTCGGCATCGGCGCCGGTAAACGCGCCTCGCTGGTATCCGAACAGCTCCGATTCGATCAGCGAATCCGGCATCGCGGCGCAGTTGACGGCGACATAGGGACCTTCCGGTCGCGCCAGCGAATGAAAATAACGCGCCAGATGATCCTTGCCGGTTCCGGTTTCACCGGTCAGCAGAATCGGCAAATCGGAGTTGCGCAGTAGTTGCAACTGCGAGACAATTTGTTTCATCTTGTGATTGTGCGTCGGAAACGCCTCCGCGTCCCCACTCTGGGCGCCAATGGTCGATGCCGACGATATGGTTTCACAATCACCGATACATTTCTGCATCTCACGCACCCGGGGCTGGATATGACAATAATCATACAGCTCCTCGGCTCGGCAGAGGTACATGGTTCTCTGGCTGAGACGAAACGTTTCGGAATTGCCCGCGGCGGCGAGACTGTCGGCCAGTTCGAACTTGGCATGACGTCTTTCCAGCATGGAAATGGATTTCCGAAACGCACGCGCGGCGGCCTGTTGCCGATCCAGATGTTCATAACACTGGGCCTGAATGCGATAAATCGCGGCAACTTCCAACGCGTCGTTGATCTTGTTCATCATGGACAGGGCGCGATTCGCCAGGCTGAGCGCCTTGCGGTAATTGCCCCGAATAACGAACAGATCGGCCAGATGTCTCAGCGGACGAGCCGCCAAAAAGGAGCCCTCGGCCACTTTGATCCCGGCCTGATACGCTTCGTTCAGACTTGTCTCGGCATCATCGAAACGGCCCGATTTCAGCGCCAGTTCACCGGTATAGGTCAGATAAATGGCCATTTCCCTGGTCATGCTCAGACGCTGAATCAGCGGCAGAGCCTTATCCAGTGATTCGCGGGCGGATTCGAAAACCATCATCTGCAACTGCACGTACCCCAGCGACAACCAGGCTCGCGCGGTTTCGACGTCGTCGCCGACCTCACTGGAGACCTCCACGTTCAAGCGAAGATTACTTTCGGCGGCGGTCAGTCTCCCCAGCAGGGTATACACACGACCGATATTGCCGAACAAATAGGCCAGTCTTTTCTTGTTGTTGTCTTTTTTGGCGGTTTCCACGGCTTCCAGCAGGCAATGCAGGGCGCCCTGCAAATCGCCTTTGAAAAACAGTATCCCTGAAATTCGGTTCAGCGCCCGACCGGCGTCAACCGTGTTTCCACCTCGTCTGAATATGGACTCCGCATCGCGGTATGCCTTCTCAGCTTCATCAAGTTTGCTCATATCCCGGAAAATATCACCGAGAACCATGTAGCATTCAGCCAACTCGTCTGACTCACCGTTCTCTTTGGAGATAACGGCAATGGCGGTCCGAATCAACTGAAGCGATCTGGTAAACTTGTTCGATGAGCCGTAGGCTTTGGCCGCAAGACGCAAAATACGACCGCTATCACAATCGCGCTGTTCTGAAACGGCATCCTGAATCGATTCGAAATACCCGATTGCCGTCACGAAATCACGGCGGGTAATCAAATCGTTCAGGTACCTGAAACAGCTGATGCGGTACGTAATGTCTGGACGTATCGCCTGACTCATCTTATAATCCTCTCTGTGTCCCCGTCTGCGAGGGTGTGTTGCTGGTTTGCGGCTCTTTAATCACGGTCGTTTCGGTCGTCCGACTATCGGTAGTGATCACAGGTTCGGATACGGAAACGATATGCAACTGGTAAATGGTAATGACCAGATCCAGCACAAAGAACGGCGAGGCAAAAATGACGGTGTTGGACGAAGTGCTATTGTTGTCACCCGTGGGACCATCGTTTTCGCCGCCCCAGGGATGCTCATCGCCATCCGCTTCGTCAAAAAAGCGCGCCGGCCCGGACGGCGGACAGTAGCTAAACGTTGACGCCGTCATCGCAAGGATGATTATCGGCACCAACAACAGAAACAACGTCTGCTTTTTCATGACACCCACTCCTTTATTAGGGTTCTATGGAAATAATTGTACATTTTTATCCAATACATAAACTTGTAGGCGATAAAGAGGTATCTTCGGCAAAGGGATTCCATCCATATATAAAATACGCCCTAACCTTAAAACTGTCAAGGAATTTTCCGAAAACGAATTCCATCGAAAAGCAAAGCACCTTGACTATCCGGCAGTGGGAACGTATGATTACAGTACGAATTGTAAGCAATACAAACACGGTGAGAACCATAATGAAATACCCAAAAGAAATGCGTTGTCTGCCGATAGGTTTGACTATTGTTCTGGTGATGGCGGTGCTGACGGGATGTAATTCCCCAAAAGTGACCCATTCACTGATTTTGCCGGAGGCTAATCAGGTACAGGCCTGGGCGATTGCCCTCGAAACCGACACGAGCAATACCGACAAAACAGGTATTGAAATTCTGGAACGGGAGTATAAGTCGCAATATGCACAACGTGAATACGCCGCGCTGTATGTCAAGGAAATCTCGCGTAATCTGGAAACGCACGGATATCATCTTGTCGATACGGCGTATGCCGGTGCGACGGTCCGGATTCGATTAACCGGCCAAAAATGGACGGACAGCTATGACTGGAACATCGACGAGCAATCTCGAACAGACATCGATCAGCGACATCATCGTAAATCACCCGAGTCCGATCCCAACCCGATCAATACTGCCATGATGCCCGTAGTCGTCAAAGGGGATCATGTGACCTCAGTTCATATCGAGATCATCTCGCGCGTCGGGAAATCTCTGGGACAGGTGGACATCGCCGCCTCGGGAGACGGGTTGAAACCGGAGTTTATCGCCAAAGTCGTCGACAAACTGATACAATCCGGAACATACTGAAATAAAAAAAGACGCGAGAATCAGATGATTCCCGCGCCTTGACTATATCATGCATCAAACAGGGTTATGTGTCGATATTAGAATTCCACCATATCTTCCGATTCCAGAGGAATAACTTCCTCCGCTTTCCTGTTGTGGCTATCACCGCTTGAATCCGATGACTTCTTGTTATCCTGCTTCTGCTTGGAATGCCCGGTTACGGTCTGATGAATCTTACCGGCAAAACCATGCCCACTTGAGCTACTTTTAAAGGAGTTGTGGGATGATATATGACCGCGCGATTGGGTGGTCTGCTTTGATGCCATGTCGGCACTTTGGGCGCCGTTGACGATTCCCACCAGATC
>CAZVNK010000012.1:0-17466 GCA_964628115.1 uncultured Ignavibacteriaceae bacterium
GCCTTGTCCAGCTTGATGGCACCGTACGGACAGATCGTCCATGACCACCACGCGCGTTTATCAAAAAGCGATCGAAACTTACCCGGCGTTGAAAAGCATGTTTCACCTGAAAGGTGAGTACGACGATCACCTTCTTTTGGCCTTCACCGAACTGATGGGTCCCAGCGGCCTTTTGAATATCTAAATCCCCGAGACAAACAATCGCCCGTTATTCGGCAGTCGTGGCGGCCTTTTCCGGCGCGGTTTCCCCGGCAGTGGAGGCGACCACCCCGAAACCCATTTTTTCACGGACACCGCTTTCGATACTGGCGTAAATATCGTCGTTTTCCTCAAGGAATCGTTTGGCGGCTTCACGCCCTTGCCCGAGCCGGTCGCTTTGATAGCTGTACCAGGCGCCGGATTTTTCGACAATCTCATATTGGGCGGCCAGATCAAGCAATTCGCCGGTACGGGAGATTCCCTTGCCGTAGGTGATATCGAATTCGGCCTCGCGGAACGGTGGGGCGACTTTGTTTTTCACCACGCGCACGCGGGTACGACTTCCGACAATTTCCTGTTGGTCTTTGATGGTGGCGATTTTACGGATATCGAGCCGTATCGTGGAATAGAATTTGAGGGCGTTGCCGCCGGTGGTGGTTTCGGGATTGCCGAACATCACGCCGATCTTCATGCGAATCTGGTTGATAAAGACAACGGCGGTTTTGGATTTGGAAATCACCCCGGTCAGTTTACGCAGGGCCTGCGACATGAGTCGCGCCTGAAGGCCCATGTGCGAGTCGCCCATCTCCCCCTCGATTTCGGCGCGCGGCACCAGCGCCGCGACCGAGTCGATCACGATGAGGTCGATCGCGCTGGAACGAACCAGCGTTTCGGTGATATCCAGCGCCTGCTCACCGGTATCGGGCTGGGAAATGAGCAGATTGTCGACGTCGACTCCCAGCGCGCGGGCATAGACCGCATCGAGGGCATGTTCGGCATCGATGAAAGCGGCAATGCCGCCGACTTTCTGTGATTCGGCGATAAAGTGCAGGGCCAGGGTGGTTTTGCCGGAGCTTTCCGGCCCGTAGATTTCGACCACGCGACCACGCGGGATACCGCCCACGCCGAGGGCGAAATCCAACCCGAGCGATCCGGTCGGGACGGTTTCGATCTTCTGCACGGCATCATCGCCCAGACGCATAATGGCGCCCTTGCCGAACGACTTTTCAATCTGATGCAGGGCGCTTTCCAGCGCCTTTTTCCGATCGGGGGTACCAATCGCCATGGTGCTTTCTCCTTTTATCTGTAATTTCTTTTTTGCCATAATCGGTATTCCGGTTATTCAACGTAGACAATTATTGCAGGTTCGGCTATCACATTTTACAGACGTAATAAAATAATAACAACTCCCCCTGTCAAACACTGTCAATAAAAATGCAAAAACGACGGAAAAAACGAAAATCACGGCGTGGCCAGAGAGGAATCACAAAGACGGTCGTAAATCGGGCCGCGCGGGGTCAGGGTCGATTTGAACAGCACCAGCCGGTCGAGAATTACCGGTTGCGGGGTGAACTCATAATTTTCGATATATTCCGCAAGGTCATCCAGCCCGTAGCTTTCACGCACGCGCCCCAGGGTCAGATGCGGTTTGAAGGGGCGGTTTTCCGGCTCGAAGCCGAGGCGGGCGGTTTGTTCGTCCATATCGCGGGCAATCGTCCGCAGACGGTCGATTTCACCATTCAGTCCCACCCAGTAGACGCGCGGGCGTTTGAGATTGGGGAATGCGCCGAGACCGCCGGTCGCGCAGGTAATGATATGATGTTCTGCGGCGGTTTTGCGAACCGCGTCTTTAATAGGTTCGACCTGATTTTCATCCGTCTCGCCGAGGAATTTGACGGTCAGATGGATATTGTTCGGTGTTACCCACTTGATACGCGGCCCTTTTTGCTTGAGCGCGAAAATAATCCGTCCCAGCTCTTTCTCTATTTCTTTGGGAAGAGGTAAAGCGATAAACAAGCGCATCAGTCAAGCTCCAGAATGGTGCGGCGCAGAAGCTCCATTGCGGCATAGACCGAACGTTTGCGATTGATTTCGCGGTCATTGCCCAGTTTGAGCAGTTTCGAGACCACGCCTCTTTCCGATGATACCGCGATATAGACTGTCCCGACCGGTTTTTCATCGGTGCCGCCACCGGGGCCGGCGATGCCGGTAACGGCGATGCCGTAGTCCGAGCCGAATTTTTCACGCAGGCCGCTCGCCATGGCTGTGGCGGTTTCTGCCGAAACCGCGCCGTATGTTTCGATGGTTTCTTCGGGGACGCCCAAAAGTTCGGTTTTGGAGCGGTTGGAGTACGTCACCACACCTCGTTCGAAATAGTCCGACGAACCGGCCACCGAAGTAATTTGCCCGGCCAGAAAACCGGCGGTGCATGATTCGGCGACGGTGAGGGTCTGTTTGCGCTCGGCAAGCAGTCGTCCGATGACCAACTCCAGCGTGTCATCATCACGGCCGAAAATGTAATTGCCGACCACGTCCAAAAGCTTATTGGCGATTTTATCGGCGTTTTCATCGGCGACGTCCTGACTCGGTCCGTGGGAGATAATGCGCAGATCGACGCCGGAGTACGACGGCAAATAGGCGAAACGCACCGATTCGGGCAATTTAAGATGCGGGGTGATGCGTTCGGCCAGTTCCGATTCGATGATGCCGATGGTACGGAGCTTGACAACGCGGATGGCTGTCTGCTTGATACGCGTCTGTAAATACGGGACAAGTTCCTCATCGACCATAATCATCATCTCGCGCGGGACTCCCGGAAGGGAGGCGAAGATTTTGCCTTCTTCGGCAATGACAATGCCGACCGCGGAACCGGTTTTGTTGGGCAGATAGGTTGCACCCTGCGGAAGTAACGCCTGATTCTGATTGATGGCGGGCATGTCGATGCCACGCGCAGAATAACGCCGTTTGATGTCATCGAGAATATCCTCGTGAAACACCAGATTGCGCTTGAACACTTTGACAATGGCGCGCTTGGTGACATCGTCGTCGGTCGGTCCCAGTCCGCCGGTAACAATAACGATATCGGTGCGCCGGAGCGCCTGATAGATTACTTCTTCCATACGCGGAAGATCATCGCCGACGGCGGTTTTGTACTGCACGGTCAGCCCGATATCGGCCAGCTTTCGGGCGATATAGACCGAGTTGGTGTCGACAGTGTGGCCGGTAATGATTTCATCGCCGATAGATATCAATTCAACATTCATATTCGTTTCCCGCTGTGCCCGGTTGCGGTTACTTAATCATATATATAACATATACAACGATTTGCGTCAAAAGGTTGGCCTGCACTCCGGCGATAACGTCGTCGGCGGTAACGCCCCATCCGCGCGGGAGTTTTTCAGCGATATTGGCCGGGTAGATTTTGATCGCGTCGAATCCCCGAAAAGCGACAAAGGCGATAAGATAGTTCGTCAGCGAGTACGGGACGAACAAAAGCGAGATAAACATTCCCGCCCATTCATCGACGACGATTTTTTTGGCATCGTGGCCCAAAATCGGTTCGGCGGCGGACGCCAGCATAACCGAAAGCGCGGTCATGACGACAGTGGCGATTCCCAGTGACACCAGATCGCCGCGCAGGAAAAACCAGGCGATCAGCCAGGCCGGGACGGTTCCGGTGGTGCCGGGAATAAAGCCGCTACAACCGGTATAGAAACCGGTCGCCAGCATTTTAACAATGGTGTCTTTCATCGAAGTGTGTTCCTGATCATGGAGAAATATTTAATGGTATAGTCCAGCCCGGTATAGATCGTAATGAACGTCGTGGCGCCGATCAGAATGTCATAGACCAGCTGGCGATTGAACACCAGCATATCGGCCAGCGGGCTTTGTATTTGTTTGAAAATCACATCCAGCGTGATAAGCAATAAGATAAACGTGATCGTGGTCATTTGTATGACGGTTTTGGTTTTGGCCAGAAAGGTCGGGGTAATCATCAGACCTTTGTAAGCGGCGATGGTTCTCAGGCCGGTGACAAAGAATTCGCGGGCGATAATCAGCATGACCATCCAGGGTCGCGCGAGGTGAAGATAGACCAGCGCGATAAAGGCGGTCGCGACCAGAATCTTGTCGGCCAGGGGATCCATGAATTTGCCGAAGCCGGTGACGATGCCGTATTTGCGGGCATAGTGTCCGTCGGCGATATCGGTCAGCGCGGCAACCACATACAAAAAGAAGCCGAAGGCTCTGCTGTAGGCGTTTTCGGCAATGAAAAACGACATGAAGATTGGCGAGATGATAATCCGCGACAGCGTCAATTTATTCGGCATATTCATAAGTCAGGCCAATGTACGAACTTATATCGGGGCTGTCAAATGTAATGTCAGGGGATATACAAGTATCAGTTTGTGGGAAAAACGATCTTAAGAACTTTGGGAGAAATACGCCTCGATGATAATGCCAAATCACGGATTTGATCCATGATTATAGAATCTAATATACCCTTGTATTCTATTCTTTTGAAAAAGGGACTGCTGATATAAGAATTTCGAATATCTCGAAATAGAAGTGAATGTATATTGCCAACAACGACAACCGTATCAACGGGAAATATGTCACTCCCCCCCTTGGCAATGAAAAAGGCATCACGGGCAAGGATAGCGTTTTTTCGAACTTTCTCAACCCTTGATGTTGGAAGAATAAAGTATGCCAGATTGTCAACGGCATTCGGATTTAGGACGATTAAGTATTTATCATGAGTCTCGCCGGTACTGGGAAAATAGAAATCCTTATAAAACCAAACCGAACCATAAACAAAATGGCGGTCAAAAATACGGCCAAGAGTATCAGAAGGAACATCCATTATCAGTCAAACCCGCCGCAAAATCTCGGTTTTCCGGTTCCAACTCCAGAATCTCATATGCATCACGAGATGCTCCGGGATCGTCTTCAAAAAACAGTCGGAAATCAATCTTGCAACGATGAGGAGTCTTTTGATGTGCAACATGTTGATGAGTCAAATTCATCAGACTTACCGAATCAATATCACGGTATTGGGCGATGACAGCTTCTATGCTATCGCGTTCAGTTTCAGAAAAATACTCAAGATCGGCGTCAACTTTACTCCGATAGGTCGTATGTCGTGTGTTTTTATCCAAGTTTAAACATTCGCGTAGTCTTGTCGAATCCGGCAGATCCCGAGTGCTTGACGGGTTATCATCATCCATTTGCTTTAAAAGATCATAAGACAATGACGGTACGGGCCCCCAATCAAGTCGATAATACACATCACCGGTAATCGGCCGTCCCTCACGCACCAGGTGATGCCTATCAATAAGATATAAAAACTTCATGGCTTTGAGGACATCCAAATTGTCTACCTTTGAAGCAATATAAATCATGAGATTGAGAAATTTCTCAAAATCAAAATTAAAACTTATTTGCCTAACAGGTGACATTGGAAGTTCCCACATTCAATCATGAATTTACATCAATATAATTTATATCGGATGACATTCAAGCCTCTTTTAGTCTTACACGGACACTGCACATCCGTTCACTTTAAATATAGCTTGTGCTTAATTATAGTCAATTATTTTATGCAAAATTTAAATACAATCTATAAAATGTAGTATCCAAATAAAATGAGTCGGTTATCTGATTTACTGTAATGAGAAAAAAAAACCCGCCTTTGGGGGCGGGTTTTTTATCTAAAAAAGATACTGCTCTGTTCTATTCGTCGGTTTTTTCTTCGGCGGGAGTCTCCACGGTTGTTTCAGCCTTTTCTTCGACTGCCGCGGTGACTTTCGTTTCCACTTTCATATCCGGCTTGGCTTCTTTCGCGGCCTTTTTGGCTTTTTTGCCTCTTTTGGGTTTCTTTTCGGTTGAGGCCTTTTTCTCCGCCGGTTTCTCCTCGAGTTTTTCCTCGATACGCGCCGATTTGCCGGTCAGATCACGCAGATAGTAGAGCTTGCTCTGGCGAACCTTGCCCTGACGGATACGCTGGATTTTGGAGACATTGGGCGAATGGAGAGGGAAAACTCTTTCCACGCCGATACCGTAGGTGGTTTTGCGGACCGTAAAGGTCGCGCCGGTGCCGGATCCGCGACGCCCGATCACCGTTCCCTGGAACACCTGAACGCGTTCCTTGTCGCCTTCTTTGATTTTAACATGAACCTTGACCGTATCGCCTGATTTAAATACAGGAATCTGATCCTTCATTTGGCCTTGTTCGATTTGCATTACCCGTTTCATCGGTCAAACCTCTTCTTTATTCTCGTTATCTTTTTTTTCGAGAGTTTGCACATATTCTTTATCACTATCGTCCAAATCCAGCCTTCGCAGAAGCTCCGGCCGGTTATTAAATGTTTTCTTCAACGCCTGCAGTCGTCGGAAGCGCTCGATGTCGCGGTGATTGCCGCTGATGAGTTCATCCGGCACGCGCAGGTTCTCATACTCCTCCGGTCTGGTATAGACCGGCGGGCCAAGCCCGATTTCGACGTGCGAGTCGGTGAGGGCGGATTCGAAATTGCCCAGCACTCCCGGGATCAGTCGCGTGACGGCATCGAGGATGACCGCCGCGGCGGGTTCGCCGCCGGTGAGCACGTAATCGCCGATCGAGACCTCATCGATTTCAAACAGCGACAACAGGCGCTCATCGACGCCCAGGTAGTGCCCGCAGATGACGGTCAGCCGTTCGCAAAGCGAATAGGCTACGGCTTGCGGCTGGGTCAAGACTTTTCCGGCCGCTGAAGTGAGAATGATTTTCTCTTCCTCGCGGCAGGTGCGTTCATATCCCAGATCGCGCAGGCAGGCCGTCAGCGGTTCCACTTTCAACACCATCCCACCACCGCCGCCGAACGGTTTGTCATCGGCGGTGCGGTGTTTGTCGACGGTGTATTCCCGCAGGTCGATTATTCGTATTTCAAAGAGCCGTTTATTCTGTCCCCGGGCGATGATCGACTGGCTGATGACCGAGTCGAAATAGTCCGGAAACAGCGTTACAATCTCAATTTTCATCCGGGGAGTCAAATATCCCCTCCGGAGGATCAAGGTGTATCACCCTTTGCTTCAGTTCGACTCGTTTCACGAACGCGGCGATCATCGGCAGAAGGTGTCGTGTTCCCTGTTTGCTTTCTATGACCAGCACGTCGTTGGCCGGATATTGTTCCACGGCGGTCACGATTCCCAGTTCCCGGTCGTTTTTGTCAACCGCGCGGCATCCGATCAAATCGAAGTGGTAGTACTCTCCTTCGGGCAGTTCCCGCAAGTCGGCGCGCCTGATATACAGGTATTGATTGGTAAATCGTTTCGCCTCTTCCGGGTCGTCAACCCCGTCAATCTTAACCGCCAGTCTCCCCGACAACCATCGCGAGGACACCAGCTTCAGTTCATTCCAGCCCCGTTCCGACTCAATCCATAAGATTGTCAGCGCCTGGACATATAATTCTCCGGCGACGCCACGGGGTCGTCCGAACCGTCCCACGACGACATACTCCGGTATTTCTTTCAACTATTCAAGAATCTCCAAAACAGCGCGTTTGCCCTTCTTGGCCGATATGGCCGAGATCAAGGTACGAATCGACTTGGCGGTTTGTCCGTGTTTACCGATAACTTTGCCGAGGTCACCGGACCCGACTCGCAATTCGTACACCGTTGTTCGTGCTCCCTGTACTTCCGTAAGGTCGACTTCATCAGGATTATCCACTAAGGCTTTGACGATGGTTTCAATGAATTCTTTCACCTCAATCTCCTTTACTAGCGGCGGTTGCGTACCTTATTTAACTGTAAGAATTTGAACACGATCGGGTTAACTACTCAGCTTTTGCCTCCTTTGTCTTTTTGCGCTTTTTGGTTCGTTCGTTAATGGTTTCGGCGAGGTTGATTCCGGACACATCCTCCCCGCGTTTCATCATTTCGTATTTTTTCGTAAACCCGACCTGGGTGAGCAATGACGCCACGGTATCCGACGGCTGTGCGCCTTCGTTGAGCCAGTGGGTCAGCCGATCCTCGTGCAACTTGATCGTCGCGGGTTTTTCAATCGGGTAATAATAGCCCAAAGTTTCGATAAACCGTCCATCTCGGGGCATTCTGGAGTCCGTCGCAACAAATCGATAGGTCGGTCGCTTTTTCGCACCCATTCGTTTAAGCCTAATCCGTACTGACACTGGTGTTAACCTCCATCTCTTTATGGTATCACATCTGGAAAGGGAAAGACCCCTTCGGCATACCCTTGAACTTGAACTTACTTACGTTTTTAATCATCTTGCGCATGGCAAAAAATTGCTTGAGCAGATTATTGACGTGCTGGACGGAATTCCCTGATCCGGCGGCAATACGCCGTTTGCGACTTCCGTCGATAATCAGCGGATCATGACGTTCTTCCCGCGTCATGGATTGAATGATCGCCTCCACTCTTACCAGCCCGTGTTCATCGATCTGCACGCCCTTGAGCGCCTTGCCCACGCCGGGGATCATTCCCAGCAGGGAATCGAGCGGTCCCATTTTTTTCAGCTGTTGCATCTGGTCGTAAAAATCATCGAACGTGAAGGCGTTTTTGCGCAGGCGTTCGGCCAGCTCTTCGGCCTGTTTTTCATCGACCACCTCCTGCGCCTTTTCCACCAGGGTAACGACGTCGCCCATTCCGAGAATGCGCGAGGCCATGCGGTCGGGGTGAAACGGTTCGAGATCGGACGGTTTCTCACCGACCGAAACCAGTTTGATCGGGCATCCGGTGACGGAGCGGATGGAAATCGCGGCGCCGCCGCGCGCATCGCCATCGAGCTTGGACAGCACCACCCCGGTCAGGGCGAGGCGATCGTGAAATTGCTCGGCGAGATTGACGGCATCCTGTCCGGTCATGGCATCGGCCACGAGCAGAAGTTCATCCGGATTCACTTTGGCCTTGATCTCATCCAGTTCGGCCATTAAATCTTCATCGATATGAAGCCGACCGGCGGTATCGAGAATGACCAGGTCGAAGAAATTTTTCTCGGCATGTTTTTTTGCCTGAAGGCAAATCTCCGGCGGTTTTTTGCCGTCGAGGCTGAACACTTCCGCGCCGATTTGTTTGCCGAGGATTTGCAATTGCTGAACGGCGGCGGGGCGATAGATATCGGCGGCCACCAGCAGGGGCTTTTTATTTTTACGTTTGGCCTGAAGCGCGAGTTTGCCGGAGAGAGTGGTTTTGCCCGACCCCTGCAGGCCGCACAACATATAGACGGTCGGGGATTTATCGATTGGGGCAAGCGGTTCGGCTTTGGTTCCCAGCAGTTCGATCAGCTTTTCATTGACGATTTTGACAATCTGCTGACCGGGCTCGATAGATTTAAGAACTTTTTCACCGACGGCGTCCTGCTCGACGGATTTTATAAAGTTTTTAACTACCTTGTAGTTAACGTCGGCTTCGAGCAAAGCGCGACGGACTTCACGCAAAGCATCGCGGATATTTTTTTCGGATAACTTCCCTGCGCCGCGAAGCTTTTTGAAGATATCATCGAATTTGTCAACTAATTCACCAAACATCGCCAATCAATTTCTTTCAAAAAATACAAAAGGGCATACTACACCCCGTCCAAAGCAAGGAAATATACAAAAACGTCAGGAATCCGCAAGCGATTTTCTAAGACTTTAGCCTTCGAACGAAGTCATTGAAATCGGGCGATTTAAAGAAGGCCGAGCCGCTGACCAGAATATCCGCGCCGGCTGTGTGAAGATCGGCGGCATTGGTGAGATCCACTCCCCCGTCGACCATGATTTCGAAGGACAGGCGGTTGTCCCGCCGGAATTCATCGGCAAAAGTCAGTTTGTCATAGACGTTGTCCATGAATCCCTGTCCGGCAAAGCCGGGATTGACCGACATGAGCAAAAGCAGGTCGATTTCATCGAGAAACGGCACGGCCCGGGTGATATCGGTCGGGGGGTTGAGAGTCAACCCGACTTTTACGCCGGCGGCTTTGATACGCCCGATGATATGCATGATGCGGTCGGTATCGAGCTTGTCGGGGAGTTCATATACCCAGCGCCCCTTGCCGAAATCGTTTTTCACGCCGTCGATTTCGATGTGGAACGTGATAATTTCTACGCCGATTGCGGCAAAATCGTCGATATAGTGCTCCGGGTGAGTCACCATCAGGTGGGCGTCGTGCACCAGCGAGCAGGCCTTTTTTGAGGCTTTGGCGATATCGACGCCGAAAGACAGATTGGGCACGAAATGTCCGTCCATGATGTCAAGGTGAATCATATCGGCGCCGGCGGCTTCGGCAGAGCGCACTTGTTCTCCGAGCCGGGTAAAATCAGCGGCCAGAATTGAGGGGGCGAATTTCAGCACGTCGCGTTTCTCATTATTCCGTGGTTGAAACGATCAGATCGATTTCCTCGCCGACTTCCAGCTCGGTGGCTTCCTCGACCGACTGTTCCAGCACCGTTCCGGGCAGGTAGTTTTCATTGCGAACTTCGGTCACCAGCCCGATTTCCAGTCCGAGATGTTGCATCAGGCTATCGGCCTCTTCGAAAGACCGTCCCACCAGACGCGGCATGAAGACAATGCCGGACAGCCGTCCCCGGTTGACCATCAGGTTAACCTGGGAACCGATGGGAATCTCTGCTCGGGTCGGCGGATAGGAAAACACCACCACCCGTTCCGGGAGGGAATCGGAGAACGTCCAGGCGATATCACCGAGAATCAGTCCGGTCGCTTCGATATTGAGTTTGGCCTGTCGCACCGAGAATCCCGCCAGCGGCGGAATCGCCACCATTTTCTGGCCGAAAGAGGTCACGACCTTGATGATGCGCCCGGATTTCACTTTGGTTCCGGCCGAAGGATATTGTGAGAGGACGGTGTTTTCGGGTTTGTCGGGATGGTATTCCTCGGAGGTGACTTCAAGCCGCAGACCCGTTTTATCGAGCAGATATTCGGCATCCTGTTTCTGATAGTCGACCACGCTGGGCAGTTCGAATTCACTGTTGTGGCGGGTGATGATCGGCATGATGATATCGTCGGTGATGATATACAGGAAAAACAGGATAACAACGGGAATAATCGCGAATTGAACGAGTCGTCGCTGAATGCTTCCAATCGGGAAATAGCGTTTCCACATATCACGCCAGGATCGTTTCGATTTCACATCCGAAGTCGCCATACCCTATTGTATGTACTTCAACGTCGCTTTGCATCAATTTTTTTATTTTATCACTTTCAACAGGCGTGCGGCAAAGGCTCCCGAGAGACCGGGGATGTTGGGGTAGGTTTTCAGAAATCCGCGTTCGGAGACCACGGTCGAATCGAAATACTCGTTGGCGGATTCCAGCGCGAAATCGCGTCGGCGCAAAAGGAACTGCTCCACGACCTCGTCGTTTTCCTTGCGGATGATGGTGCAGGTGGAATAGACCAGAATCCCACCCGGCTTGACCAGTTTGGCGGCGCGGTCGAGCATCATGCTCTGGATTTTATGCAGGCGATCGACGTCCTCGACGGTTTTCACCCAGCGCAGATCGCTGTGTTTGCCCGCGTTACCCCACCCGGTGCAGGGAACGTCGACAATGACGCGCTCAAACGGATCGGCGGTGAAACTGAGATTGTCGGCGAGGACGGGATTGACGATTTTCACGTTGAGACGTTTGCAATTTTCGGCGAGCAGTTCGAGTCGGGGGCGGGAGCGATCCACGGCGGTGATCATGCCCTTGTTGCGCATCCGGGCGGCGGCATAGCAGGTTTTTCCTCCGGGCGCGGCGGCCAGATCGAGCACGTGCATTCCGGAGCGGGGATTCAACAGACGCACCGCCATACCCGCAGATTCGTCCTGAATATATATTTTTCCCTCACCCACCAACTCATCGATCAACGGAAGATTGCCCTCCTCCAGATGGAAAAACTCATTGAGATATTCACCGCGATGATAAGCGATACCGGCGTCATCGAGGATTTTGGCGATATCATCGGGTTTGGCATGAAAATGATTGGCGCGAAAACTCAATAAGGGAGGCAGATTCATGGTCTGGAGCAGTTGTTCGGTTTGATCGGCTTTGAATTCGTCGAGGCAATAGGATACAAACCAGTCCGGGAAGGAATAGAAATTGCCCAGATACGCGACCGGATCAACCTCTCTGCTCACGAAAACGACCCGTTCCGGATGCCGGAGGGCGTTGCGCAGGACGGCATTGACCAGTCGAGCGCGCGGGGCATCGCAAAAGTGCCGGGCCAGATTGACCGACTCGGACACGACGGCCGCGGGCGGAATTTTATCGGTGAAAAACAACTGGAAAAAGCCGAGACGCAGAATATCGATCAACCGTCGCGGGAGTTTTTCCGAGGGGCGGCTTAAAAAAAAGCGAATGTCATGATCGAGTCGGCGTTTCAGTTTCACCGTACCGTTGACCAATTGCCGCAGGAAACGGATATCGCGGGGATCGAAATCCTTACCCTCGATGGCGGTTCGGACGGACTCCTCGATGGTGTGTTTGCCCGCTTCCAGATGGCCGAGAATCTCAACGGCGGCGGCGCGCACGGGATCGAACGTTTGTTTCTTATCCGTCATGACCTAAAACTCCAGCGGTGTCAGGCGGTTGCCGTTTTCATCGATATAGAGCATTTCCCTGCGGTGGAATGCCAGCGCCGGGACATCCTGTTCATCGGCAATACCCGCAGTCAGCATAACCTCGGTCGGCCGGGCATAACCGGCCTGCCCCACCCCGAGTTCAAGAATCAGTTTGGCCTGATTGGGATCGTCCTCGGATTCTTCCTGCCAGGTGCATGCATACAGGGCGGGACGAATATCAACGGTTTTGGTACTGTCCTTGCCGACGCGCTGGATTTCGATGGTGTCTCGTTCCAGCAGGGCGTTGATTTTTTCGGGGTATGAAGGATCACGATCGACGGTCAGTTCGTAAACGGCGCGGTTGATTTTGCCCGATAGCGAAGTTTTGGTATTGATAACGCCTTTAGTGGAGATGATATAATATCCGTCCGGCAGAGAGGCGTTCAATTTGTCGACCAGATCGAGCTGGGCCGGGCGGTCGAGATGCAAATCGAAATATTCTGCCGAGGAAGTATATCCCAGAGTCAAAGGCGGCCCGAATGAAATTTTCATGTGCGGATGAAAACCCTGCGTGTAGGACACGGGCAGACCGGAACGACGCAGGGCGCGCTCCATGACGCGAACATTGTCCAGATGCGAGAGAAAACGCCGCAGACCCCTGCGTCCCCAGCGAAAGCGCAGAACCGACAGAGTCGGTGCGATCGACGAGGTGCGTACGGTGCGTTTGGGGGATCGGCCGAAACCGAAATCGTTGTCGGCAGGTGCGGGCGGAATATCGTACACCGGCGGCTTTTTAACCGTCTCCCTGAGGGTCATGGCCGACTCGGTGCGCTGTTTGGCCAGATGTTCGGTTGAGACTCCCAGTTCGATATGCGACCAGGGCAATGATTCGGAGTACGATCGTTCTCGTAGATAGTCGCGCGGATTGAGATTGTTTTTCCCGAAGGCGTCGAGCCATCGGTTGAAATCGAATCCCTCCGACCAACCATCGAATCGCGCGCCGTCGTGAAACGCAGTTTCGATCACGGCGGCCATTTCCCGTCCCCCGCGCCCCAGGACTCCCTCCAGAAAGGCCAGATCGGGATCGTGCAGTTTGAAATTCACGAAGGGATTGCGGGCCTGTCGCTTGATATAGTCCGCCTTCTCCCGGATGTATTCCGGCGACGGCTGGGCATCCCATTGCAGGGGCGTATGGGCTTTCGGCGAAAACGGCGACAGGGTGATGTTGATCACGCGCTTGCCCTTGTAGTTGCGGGCGATGCGGCAGACGTTGCGGATCATCTGCACGATACCGTCGATATCCTCATCGGTTTCGGTCGGCAGTCCCAGCATGAAATACAACTTGACCAGATGCCAGCCGTTTTTGAAAACCAGATGTACGGTATCGTACAATTCCTGATCGGTGATATCTTTGCGGACAAAGGCGCGAAGCCGTTCGGTGCCGGCCTCGGGGGCGAATGTCAGCCCGGTTTTGCGCGTCGTCTGCAGAGCATCGGCCAACTGCTGGGTAAACGTCCCGGGACGCATCGACGGCATCGCCAGCGCCACGTGTTTGGCCTGCAGTTCGCGGTTCAACTGAAGCGTCAACGGGATGATATCGGGATAGTCGCTCGATGACAGCGATAAGAGAGACACCTCATCGTAGCCCGTCAGCGCCAGCATGGAATTGATATGCGCGATAATTTCCTGTTTCGGTCGGGGCCGCACCGGCCGATAGATAGCGCAGGCCTGACAGAAACGGCAGGCGCGCGGGCATCCGCGCATGATCTCGACGGTTAATCGATCGTGAACGGTTTCGATGTACGGCACGATCTGATTGCGCGGGTAAAATTCGCGCCGCAGTTCTTTGACGCGGTGGCTCGGAATCGTGGCCGGCGCGGAATCGAGCAGTGGCTTGCGGGTCACACTATCATACAAAGCGGGGATATACACCGATGACGATTCCCGGGCGAGTCGTTCCAACTTTTCACGGCGACCGAGATGTCGGGAGTCTTTCAGGATTTCGAGAATGCCGATGATGTTTTCCTCGGCGTCGCCGACATAGTACGCGTCGATGAAGTCAGCGGTCGGTTCCGGATTGTGCACGATCGGCCCGCCGGCGATAATCAGCGGATGGTTATCGTTTCGCTCGGATGCTTTCAGGGGTATCCCGGCCAGATCGAGAATATTAAGCATGTTGGTGTAGACCATCTCGTAAGCCAGGGTGAACCCGACCACGTCGAATTCGTTCAGAGGACGATGCGATTCCAGAGAGAACATCGGGATATTTTCCCGGCGCATGAGCTGTTCGGCGTCGCGATCCGGGGCGAAAAAGCGTTCGCAGACAAACCGCTCATCGGTATTGACCAGATGATAGAGAATCTGCATGCCGAGATAGGACATACCGATTTCGTACATGTCGGGATAGCCGACCGCCATGGTCAATTTGTTTTCATGGGATTTGACGATCTGCCCCGGCTCACCGCCGGTGTATCGTCCGGGTTTGATGACGTGGGGAAAGAATTTGGTTTCGAGAAGGTGCTTCATATTCCAATAGCGTAAAAAAATCCCGCCTGGTCGAAGCGGGATTCATGACTTATCGGCATAACCGTTACGTATAAATTTCCTTGCGATTGCAATCGCAAACACCGACGTTCGTGGTCCGAAACTTCCAGCCGTTCGGGGTTTTTTCCGCCTTCACATATTTCACGAATGAGATGGGGCTTTCACAAACCGGGCAGGTCATACTGTGTTTCTTTTTGGACGCCTTGTCAGCAAAACTCTGTTTCTTTGCCATTCCTACCTATCTCCGTTACCTTTGGACTTCTCCAATTCCGCAATTTCGTTTCTGACGGCCACAAGCAAATCGGTCGCCTCGTGTAATATACGCAAATCATCGTCCTCCGCAACCAGATTGTCGGCATTTTTGAAATAACCTGAAGCGGTGAGATAATCGCCGTTCTGGAGGGCGAGTAGCGCCTTGTAATAGGATTTTTCGGTATCAGGCAACATGTTCCACACCCATTCGGGCCTGTTCGATTTCCCGGAGCCGTTTCGCGTATGGCCCCACTTTATAGCCGTTAATTTTCAAAAAGTATACGATGGCTCCGGCGAGATGGAGATACATTTTATCATTTTTGGCGGCGGCGGATTTCAGCGCGTCATCGAGAATGGACAGCAGGTGAGGATTGCGCTCGCTTTCATCGGCCAGATAAGCGCTTTCCTTTTTCATGAGTTCACTGAAATTGGCCGCGGTATTTATCGATGGTACGGGGGTTTGCATTTTTAAAACCAATTTTCGTTTGGGAACAACGCCGCTTTCGCGCCAACGCCTGATTTCGTTGTCGAGTTTTTCGGCTTCCGGGTCGGAACGGTCGAGGCCGCTTTGGATTTCCCGGAAGAGATTCCCGATACGAGATATATCCGGCTCGGTCAGACGGTCTTTTTTGTGAGCGATATCACTGCGCGCCAGCCAGTTACCCAAACGGGCGTGAATACGACGGCCACGCAGGGAATCGCGGGCGATATCATCGAGCGCATCGATACTCTTATGAGCCGCGATGCGGGTTGTTTCCGATTTCAAGACCCCGGCAATGAATTGTTCCAGGATCGTTTCCAGTTTTTTCAGGACCTCAAGGCGGTTCACTGGTTTTCTCCGATGACCTCGGTAGTGGTGTGATCTTTTTCCCGTGTGTGAGTCTTTCGGGCCAGGTACTCCTCAAGGAGTCCGGAGACCCGGTCGACCATCGCCGCCAGGCGGTCGGACTGATCAACGGTTTTGACGGACACAATCACCAGCCCGGCCAGCTTGAGTGCGGCGAGTTTGGCGAGGGCATCCATTTTCGGCATTTCGGCCATTTCGGCGATTTCGCCGATGGTTCGCTGACCGTTGACCAGCGCCAGCAAATTCCATTCATGCGCCTGCAGGGAGATATCTTTGGTCCTTTCCTGCGATGTCGGCGCGATTTCCAGCACCTTGCCGAAATCCGGCAGGGCTTCGCGGATGCGATTCATCTCGTCGAGCCGTCGCAATCCCTCGAGAATCACATTTTCCACCGAAAGCGAAATGGTGATTTCCTCTTGAGTGGGATACTGCCGATCATAAAACTTGAACGTGCCCGACTCCCACGAGAGCAAAGAATAAATCAGCTCCTCGATCTGGGTCTGAACGACCTCCTGCAAATCGGCACGGTCGATGTATTTTTTTTCGATAAGAATTTTGCCAAGCCTTTTCGAGGTCTCCTGCCGGGATTGGGTTTTCACGGCATCATCGAGCTGGCCGGTGGTAATGCGCCCCCGCTCGCGCAACAGTTGACCGAGATGGTAGGTCTGACGCGGGCCGTACGCGTAGATAATCCGCCCCTCTTTGAAATATACCATCACGATATCATCGTCGCGCTGAATCCCGAGGGTTCCGGTTTCGCGGCTGTTGGCCACGAGCTGGAATATCTCAGGAAGTGTAAAACGACCGATCTTTCCCTGTAATGCCTGATCCATCGGTACTCCTGATTACAATTCGGCAAAGATAAACGCGGCGGACTGGTTTGTCAAACGCTGTTTTTACAGTAATGCCTACACAGCCATTAAATGCAGAATATTTTTATATAGTGCAACAAAAAATTACGCGGGAAACCATGATTTTGTGCGAAGATTGCCGTGTCCCGGCGTATGTCGGGATTTTTTATGGTACATGTTTTGCCAAATGGAATTATTTCGCCTTGCCGAGAATTTCCGGCAGGGTTTCGACAAAGGCCCTGATTTCAGCGCGGACGCGGCGGTAGTGCCCGAGCGCTTCATCTTCGGATGCAGAATCGGCGGCGAGTTTGGGGGGATCATCGAAACCGACGTGCATGATTTTGGCCGATCCGGGAAAGATCGGGCAGTGCTCGGAGGCGTGATCGCAGACGGTGATGACATAATCGAAAGCGACGCCTGATAATTCATCGACATGCTTGGACACGTGCCAGGAGATATC
>CAZVNK010000013.1:0-10905 GCA_964628115.1 uncultured Ignavibacteriaceae bacterium
ATTGAGCTGGCGGTTGATTAAATCCATCATCGTGGTTGGGCTGACCGGTATTGTCGCCTTTATCTTTGCCGACCGGCTCTATAGCCTGATCACCGCGCCGCTGGGCGATACCAAACTGCATTTCACCGAAGTGACCGGATCGTTTTATGCCTATCTGAAACTGGCGTTTTTCGGCGGGATTATTGTCGCCGCTCCGTTCGTGTTTTATCAGCTCTGGAGTTTTATTGCGCCGGGATTATATCCCAAGGAAAAGAAAACGGTTGTCCCGATGGTATTCTTTTCGTTTATGTTGTTTTTAATTGGGGGGTCGTTTTGCTTTTTCGTGGTTCTTCCGATTGCGCTGGAATTCCTGCTTGGATACGGTGAAGGGATTCTCACGCCGATTATCACGGTTTCAAGCTATATTTCATTTGCCGGGCTGATGATTGTCGCATTCGGGCTGGCGTTTCAACTTCCGGTGGTCGGGTATTTTCTCGGTAAAATCGGATTGGCGACCCCGCAGAGGCTCGGACGGGGCCGTCCGTATGCCATTGTCGGGATGTTGATTGTCGGGGCGGTGTTATCGCCGCCGGATATTTTTACGCAGGTTTTGCTGGCTATCCCGCTGATTCTGTTATATGAAATTACCATTATCATTGTCAGGATGACCGGGCGTAAAAAGGATGAAGAGGCTTGATTCCTGATCGATATTTGTTATTTTGAACCGTTCGGGAGAGGATTCGGTACAACAATTCAGAGGTTGGTGGTATGAATAAAATAGCAATATGGATAAAGGCAATTCGCGCTCCGTTTTTCACGGGGGCGGCCATGCCGATTTTATTCGGCACCGCGCTGGCATATTATGAATCCGGCATTTTCAACTGGCTTTCGTTTGTCGTCACGCTTATCGGGATGGTTTCCGCACAGGCCGCGGCCAATTTAAGCAATGATTATTACGATCACCGGACCACCGATGATGACATCAATCCGCATTTTACGCCGTTTTCCGGCGGTAGCCGCTCGATTCAAAACAAGCTTCTGCCGGCTCGAACGGTGCTGATCGGCGCGTTCGTCTGCTGGGGGATTTCGCTGGCATCGGGGGTTTACCTGACGTTGATCACCCCAGGTTACTGGATTCTCCTTCTGGCCGGAGCCGGTTTTCTCGGCGGCTTTTTCTACACCGCCTCACGTTATGCGCTGGCGTATAATCGGTTGGGGGAACTGGCCATCTTGCTGAATTTCGGCATTCTTCCGGTTCTGGGAGCTTTTTATGTTCAGACCGGGTATTTCAGCTGGTCGGCATTTTGGGGGTCGTTCCCGATCGGCTTTCTCATTACGGCGATTTTGTATATCAATCAATATCCCGATTATCAGGCCGACAAATCGGTCGGCAAAAACCATCTGGTGGTGACTTTCGGTCGCAACGGCGCCAGAATCGGCTATTACTTTTTGATGTTCGGCAGTTATATCGGCATGATCCTGCTTGTGGTAAGCGGGCATTTAACGCCGTATACACTGCTGGCCTTATTGTCATTGCCGATTGCCCTTCGGACGGTGGCGATTTTTACGCGAAATTTCGAAAAAATCAAGGAGATCATTCCGGCCCAGGCGGGAACGATTCAAACTCATCTTTTGGTGGGGATATTGATGACGGTCGGATGCGTGGCCGGAGCGCTGTTGAAGGGATAGGACAAATCGCTTGACTTCTTTCGGTTTACCGAATACATTTTAAGGCAGTTACAAACGTAAGCGGGTGTAATTCAGCGGTAGAATGCAAGCTTCCCAAGCTTGACGTCGTGGGTTCGACTCCCATCACCCGCTTTTTTTATTTGGGGTATGATAGTAGCACATATACATCCCGCCTCGCCGCTGTTCGGACACGTGCGCCGGGGATTCAAACTGATCGCGGTCAACGGTGAGCCGGTTTCCGACAGCCTCGACTACCGCTACAAGACCGCCGAGGATTCGATCCGTCTGGAATTCGAGGATACCGCCGGCAAACGGCGGGAGTTTCAATTCCGCGCCGAACCGTTTTTCGATCTCGGGCTGGATTTCGCGCAGGACAAAATTATGCGTTGCAACAGCAACTGCATTTTCTGTTTCGTTCACCAGCAACCCAAAGGAATGAGGCGTTCGCTGTATGTCAAGGACGATGATTTTCGCCTGTCGTTTACGCACGGTAGCTTTATTACGCTGTCCAATCTGACCGAATCCGATATCGAACGTATTATCGCCCAGCGATTGTCGCCGCTGTATGTATCGGTCCATGCCACCGATGACACGCTCAGGCGGTGTATTTTTCGCAATGAAAAGCTTCCGTCGGTCGTACCGCTTTTGCAACGACTGATCGATCATGGGATAACGTTCCATACTCAGGTGGTGGTGTGTCCGGGAGTCAATGACGGCGAGCAGTTGGATCGTACGATTGATGATTTGTTCCGGCTGTATCCCGGCGTGCAGACGGTCGGTGTGGTTCCGGTCGGGTTGACGCGGTATCGTCAACGTCTGCCGAAACTGACACCGTTCACGGCCGAAAGCGCCGATGATATACTGAATTATATTCATGCCAAACAGAAAGACTGCCTTCGACAGGAGGGGAGTCGTTTTGTTTTTTCTGCCGATGAATTTTATGTCCTGGCCGACCGGAAACTTCCAAAACTGAGCGAGTACGAAGAGATGGCACAATTCGAAAACGGCATCGGGATGCTTCGCTGGAGTCTGGTGCAGTTCAATCGAAGACGGCGTTTTTTGCGCGGGATTTCATCGAATAAAAGAATCGCCATGCTGACCGGAAAGTCGGCGAAAGCATTTATTCAAAAGAATATCGTTGATTATATGCGAAACGAGTTGAATGTCCCGATTGACGTGTACGGTGTCGAAAACACCTTCTGGGGAGAGTTGGTGACGGTCAGCGGTCTGTTGACCGGGCAGGATTTGCTTCTCGCGGTCGAATCTCTGAAGAGTAAATACGATGCCGTATTACTGCCGCCGAATTGCCTGAACGATGATGACCTGTTTCTTGATAACATGTCGCTTGAGGAATTCAAGCAAAAGGCGGATGTCGATGTGAAAGTCGGAAGTTATCTTTTCGCCGATACCATGCAGGAGGTGCTCTCATGAGTTTGCCGCTGGTGGCGATTATCGGTCGGCCCAATGTCGGCAAGTCGTCGCTGTTCAATCGCTTTATCCGGCGCCGGATGGCGATTGTCGACGACGTTCCCGGCGTTACCCGGGATCGCAATTATGCGCTTTGCGACTGGACCGGTCGGCAGTTCTATCTGGTCGATACCGGCGGGATGATGCCGGACACGCGTCATCAGATGGAAAGCCTTGTCTTGGAACAGGCCGAGGAGGCAATCCGGCAGGCCGATCTGGTGGTGCTGGTGGTCGATTCGCGGACCGGCATCGATAGCGCCGATCAGCGTATCGCGGAACTATTACTTAAGGCCGGATGCAAAACACTCGTACTGGCCAATAAGGCCGACAATGATATTCTCGAAAACGATCGATTTGAATACCTTCGCCTGGGACTGGGTGAACCTCTGCCGATATCGGCCACCGTGGGCCGGGGAGTGGGCGAAGCGCTGGACGGCATTGTCGAGTTATTACCGCAAGCCGAATCCGGCCCGGATGAAACCGAGGCGATCCGTATTGCGGTGATCGGCAAACCCAACGTGGGAAAATCATCGTTCATCAATCGTCTGATCGGTGAAGAGCGGGTGATTGTCTCACCGATTCCGGGAACCACCCGCGACGCTATCGATACGCCGTTTGAATACGACGGCCGTTCCTATGTCCTGATCGACACCGCCGGTTTGCGGCGCAAGGCGAAGGTGAAAGAGGATGTCGAATTTTACACCACCCTGCGAACGCTTCGGGCCATCGAAAACTGCCATGTCGCGCTGGTACTGGTGGACGCCTCACAGGGCTTGACGGTGCAGGATTTGAAAGTTGTCGAGGATGCCGTCGCGGCGCGACGCGGCATCGTGATGGCGGTCAACAAATGGGATCTGGTGGAAAAAGACGACAAGACGGCTGATATCTTCACGTCGCAAATCAAGCAATTCGCTCGAAGTCTGCACTATATCCCGATAATATACATTTCGGCCCTGACCGGTAAACGGGTGGTGAAGACGCTGTCGATGATCAATGAAGCCCATACCAATTGGTGTCGACGGATTCCGACTTCTGAATTAAACGCTTTTCTTGAGGAAATAACCGCCAAACAGCCGCCGGCGGCGGTAAAAGGGAAATATATCAAGCTCTTTTATGCGACTCAGGCCGATACCAAACCGCCGACTTTTTTGTTTTTCTGCAATTATCCCGAACTGCTTCAAAAGAGTTATCTGCGATATATTGAAAACCGTCTTCGCGAACGTTACGGATTCGAGGGCGTCGCTTTGAGAATAAAAACGCGTAAGCGTTGATACGATATTGTCTCAGAGAAAAGTACAATAAAAAAGGATTGATCCGTACGAATCAATCCCTTCTTATTTTTCCGGCGCGATGTTTTACTTGCGCATCCTGCGATAGGCCGCAAGTCCCAGACTACCGGCACCCAGCAGAAGGAGTGTGGCCGGTTCGGGAACCACGTCGTTCGGCGGCGGGACATTGTCCTTTTCTCCGGCAAACCCTCCGTCGCCGGAATTGCTGTTCGGCAGATCGTTCATACCGTAACCATTGTTACCGGATGAACCTTTGCCGCCGTAGCCGCCGCCCATCCCGTAACCGGACGTGGGCGCCTGATAGGCCGACGATGAACCCGGGCCTGATGCCGATGTCCCGCTTCCAGTGCGAGTTTGATCGAACATATTGTTGACCATCAGGCTGGGCAGTGCAAAGGCCGAAGTGCATAAAAACAACACCGCAATTGTCACTACGACAGTTTTCATATTCTATCCCCTAACGTATAAAGCTTATCGGTTATGTATCCTATACGCTTTCGTATGGAATAACATGGAGAATATTTATCCCCAATAAGCCTTCTCACTATTTTTCTATTCACATGTCATTCGTGCACATTGTATGCCCGAATTCGATAAAACACCATAAAAAAATAATTAATCGATTGTCGGATTTTGTCATACGACAAAATCACAATCTTCAAAAGCAGTTTTTTATCGGCTTTGTAATAGTAAGAATGCCAAGGAGATATGTCCGTGCCGGCAGTCGGCGCGCATCGCCGGATTGGAATATCCCAATCGACCGATAAAACGATTTGACAAACGATGACAACACATATCTTGAGTTTGCCGGCCTGGTCACACTATTGCACATTCTATGCAATAATATGACATATTCGTCAATTTTATAGCAAAGCATACTGAAACGGCGAATCTTTCAAGTAGCCGGGAATATTGTCGATAATAACAGTGTGACTGAAAGTAGCCTTACAAATACAAAAGTTGTCGACCTCGAGCAACGACTGAAACACACCAGTCTGAAACTGCACGATCTGGCCACGGTGGGAACGCTGGTGACTTCGATTCTGCAAATCGAGAGTGTGCTCTCGGTGGTGATGGAACTGGCGGTGCGAATGGTTGAAGGCGAGGTGGGCGTCATCCAACTCCAGGAGGAAGGGGAACTGATATCCAAAATCGCCTGGGGAGTCGATGACACGCTGGTGAAAAGCATCATCCATGAAGATGGGCTTGATATCTCCACGTATGTGTTTGAAAACCGGAAGCCGGTTTGTATCGGTCACTATGAACACCATATCGAACACGGCCCCAATATCAATTCCGTCCTGGCGGTGCCGATCGCATCGCGGGCGCATTGTCACGGTACGATCGTCATCATCAACAAGACCAGCGACGGCGAGTTTTCCGACGAGGACCGGGCCGATCTGGAAATGCTCATGAATTTCGCGGCGGTGGCGATCGACAATTCGATTTTATTGAATGAGTCTCTGCAAAAGCAGAAAATCGAACAGGAACTGGCCATCGCGAAGCAGATTCAAAGCACCATTCTGCCGAATGCCGGGATCAGGATTCCCGGTGCGGAAATCGGGACTTTGTATATTCCGGCACGCGAGGTGGGCGGGGATTTTTACGATATCATCAAGCTCGACAACAATCACTTCGTGATGGTGATCGGCGACGTGACCAACAAGGGCGTCCCGGCGGCGCTGGTGATGACGGCAACTTCGGCGATCATTCGCTCGCAGTTGCAGTTTGCGCCGGATATCATGCCGTCGGAACTGATGGAGCATCTCAATAAAGTGCTGTGCGAAAGCGTCATCAAGGACAATGACATGTTTGCGACGCTGTTTATCGCCCGATTCGATCTTTCCGCGCACAGGATGGCGTATTGCAACGCGGGGCATCTGCCGCCGTTATACTGGAGTACTCCGGCCAATATCATCCAGGAGTTGAAAATCGGCGGGACCTTTGTCGGGCAGTTCGCCGATATTCCCTTTCAGCAGGGCGATCTGGATATCCGCGTCGGCGACAAGCTGTTTTGTTTCACCGACGGTCTGACCGAAGCGGAAAACCGCAAGGGCGAAATGTTCGGGACACAACGAGCCTATCAGGTCTTTACGGCTGAAAAGGATTTGCCCGGGCGGTTGTTCTGCGATCGGGTCAAGGAGTGGATCGACCGTTTCAGCGAGGGGGGAAGGGAAGACTCCGTCGACGATTTGACCATCATGAAAATAACCATAGCCCCGGAGCGCCCATGAAAAGCGCGAAATACACGTATCAGACCGGCCCCGAAGCGGAAGGGGTGATGTACGATGACGTCAAAGACTTTCTCGGTCATACCGGATGCGATAAAAAACTTTGCTATCATATCATGCTGGTGATTTCAGAAGCTTTTACCAATGCCCTGGTGCATGGAAATCAATGGAATCCGCAAAAAACGGTCGAGGTCATATTAGACATAAATAATGGCGTCCTGACTGCCGATATACTGGATGAAGGAAAGGGTGACATTACTCAGGTCAACGACAGAAAGCCGCCGGGACTGCTCGCCGAGGGCGGTCGCGGTATCGACCTGATGGAGGCCTACGCGGAGAACGTTACGATACGACGCCGGGACGATTCCGGCGGATTGAAAGTGTCGATGCAGTTTACCTTATACGACGGGTCGGCAAAACCTGCGGCCGTTCCCGATATGGAGGATACGATGGATATACGTAAGCGAGAGGAAGCCGGTGTGGTGGTTATCGAGCTGAGTGGCCGGCTTGATCTCAGCAACGGCAACAAATTGAAAGAGGAGATTAAGGGACTTTTAGGCTCGGGGAAATCGTCGCTTCATCTCAATCTGACCGACGTGGAGTTCATTAACAGTTCCGGACTGGGTGCGCTGGTTTCGATCATGAAAGAAATCCGCCTGCACCGGGGACGGTTGACGCTTTCCAATCTGGCCGACTATGTGCGGGAGATTTTTGAAATCACCCAACTGTCGCATATCTTTGAGATCTTCCCCACGGAAGAGGAAGCGGTCAATTCTCATCAGATTCCGGTGAACAACTGAGTATGATGCGCCGCGTTTGAAAGGAGCACAACTTTGCATCAGAAAAATATCCTGATCGTGGATGATGAACTGTTAATCAGGGATCTGCTTTATGATTTCTTCACCGAACGGGACTGGATGGTATCCGTTGCCGATTCGGCTGAAAAGGGGACCGAGCTTTTTAAAAACCGCCGTTTCGATTTGGTCATGGTCGACTTAAAGATGCCGGAAGTCGACGGCATCGATTTTATCCGGAAAATCCGGGCGATGTCGGCAACCGTGCCGATCATCATGATGACCGGATTCCCCAGTCTGGAATCCGCGATCGAGGCACTGCGGTTGAAAATCGACGATTATATCATCAAGCCGTTTAATATTAACAAGCTGTATAAAACCGTTACCGCGATTATCGAACAGAAGCAGTCCGAATCGACCCCGATCAGGGCCGAGGATATTTCGCTGTAACGTCCGTCACCTACCGTTCCACCGGGCGCGATTCAGGCGCCGTTTAAAAGTCAAATATTATGCCTCTTTCTCGTTGCGTTGTCATTTAATTTTTAGTTGATTCTTTGCTATCCGCCAATCATTTGGGGCTTATATGCAGGAGAATGTCATGGACGACAAGCAGACCGTTGATATTGAATCAGCCGATGATATTGCACAGTTTACCGAACGGTACGCGTCGTTCAGCAAGATCATCAACAAAATGCAACGTCAGTATCTGACGCTGAAAGACAATTTGGCCGAACAGTCGGCGGAATTGCAGTCGGTCAACGAGACCCTGCAGGCGCTCAATGCCGAAAACCGCACCGTTACCGAATTTCTCAACGGCATTCTGACGTCATTGTCGTCAGGTTTGATCGCCGTCGGGCGACACTGTCGGCGATTCCTACAATGAGTTCATGCACATTCTCGATCACAATGAAGTCTCCGCGATTGGTACCTTGCGTTTCGGAACGCCGTTTAACAACGCCGAAAAACGGGTGGATACCGGCTACGGAACGGTATTGACCCTATCCGTTTCCACCTCTTTGTTGAAAAGCAGGGAGGGACAGGTGGTCGGAGCGGTCGAGCTGTTCGCCGACATCTCCAAGCTGAAACGCATGGAGGAACAACTCTCACGGATGAAAGTCCTGGCTTCGCTGGGAGAACTGGCCGCCTCAATTGCCCATGAAGTCCGCAATCCTCTGGTCGGCATCAGTGGTTTCGCCTCACTGCTGGCGCGTGATCTGGCGGATAATCCGCACATGAAGGCCATGGCGGACAATATCGTAACCGGCGTCAACAGCATCAACCGGACCATTGAAAATCTGCTCGCTTTCGCCCGCAGGGAAGAGGTTCATAAAAACAACGTAAACCTGTCGTCGTATCTTTCCGCCGTTTTGGATAACTGTGCGATTGAGGCAGTCGCGCCGAACATCGAGGAAAGACTGCGGCGTGATTTGGATTCCTGTTCCGACATTATGGTCGATCTCGATCCGCAGTTGTTCAAACAGGCTGTGGTCAATCTGACCAAGAACGCTCTGGAGGCGGGCGGCGATGAAACGCTGGTCGACGTTTCCTGTCGGGTCTTGCCGCTGGCGCACGCGCAAAGCGAATACGGCGACCGGCTGGAGTTGTCGGGACTGGAAACCCTGGCGGAAATAACCATCAGGGACAACGGACCGGGGATACCGACCCGGGATATCGAGCGCATTTTTACGCCGTTTTTAACTGCCAAGGAAAACGGAACCGGTTTGGGGCTGGCTATCGCCTGGAAAATCGTCAAAGCCCACGGCGGTGATCTCAGGGCGATATCGTCCCCCGGCAAAGGGACGAGTTTTTCGATCGTGATGCCGATTAAAACGTCTCAACAAGGGAGCGGACAGTCATGAAATTGCATATCCTGGTCGTCGACGACGACAAACTGGTGAATGATTTTATCACCGAGGCGCTGACCAGAGGCGGACATACGGTCGGTTCGGCGCTGTCGGCCGAAGAGGCGCTCGAGCGTGTCGAGGAGCGTCCGTACGATCTGATGATTTCCGATATCAAGATGAAGGGGATGGACGGAATCACTCTGTTGGCTGAAATACGCAGAACTTGTCCCGAAATGACCGCTATCATGATTACCGCCTATGGCACGGTTGAAAACGCCGTCAAAGCCATGAAACTGGGTGCGTATGATTACCTGCTCAAACCGATCTCGCCGGACAATCTTGAACTGGTCGTCAATCGCGTGGCCGAAGTGATCAGTCTTCGCCGGGAAAACAAGCGACTCCGCTCCGACCTCATGGAAAAATATCAAAACATCGTCGGCAGATCGACGTCCATGAAACGGGTGTTCGAATTTATCGAATCGACCGCCGATGCCCGGTCGACCGTGTTGATCACCGGCCAGTCCGGCACCGGCAAGGAACTGGTGGCGCGGGCCGTGCATTATGCTTCCGGTCGCGCCGACAAAGCGTTTATCTCACTCAACTGCGCGGCGCTTCCCGAAAATCTGGTGGAGGCCGAACTGTTCGGCTATGAAAAAGGCGCCTTTACCGGCGCGGTTCGTCAGCATAAGGGACGTTTCGAGCTGGCCGACGGCGGGACATTACTGCTGGACGAAATCTCCGAAATGCCCATGAATCTGCAAGCCAAACTTCTACGCGTCCTTCAGGAAAAGCAATTCGAGCGGCTCGGATCGGGCACGCCGATCTCGGTCGACGTCCGCATCATCGCCACCACCAACCGCGATCTCCGTCAGGCTATTAGCGAAAACGTTTTTCGTGAGGACTTGTACTATCGCCTGAATGTCATTCCGATTCATATCGCCCCCCTGCGCGATCGCATGGAGGATATCCCTCTGCTGGTCAGGCATTTTATCGACAAGTACAACGCCGAGAACAACAAGGCCATTGAAAGCATCGACGAGGACGTCATGCGCCTGCTGATGAAATACCACTGGCCGGGCAACGTGAGAGAACTGGAAAACTACATCGAGCGCGCGGTCGTGACCGCCACGGAAAAGAATCTGACACAGAAAGAATTCCCCGGCGAACTCGCTCTGGGAAAACTCGCCGATCAGATTCCCGGATTCCAGGTGGGCATGACGCTTCAGGACGGCGAGAAATTCCTCATTCTCAAGACGCTGGAGCAATGTGACGGCAACAAAACCCGCGCCGCCGAAGTGTTAAACGTCACTCCGCGCACCATCCGCAACAAACTGGCCGAGTATAATCTCGAAGACGTCGAATAATCGCCCGATTCGCGTAATTCACGGACAGAGACTGAAATAATCTCCCGAAACGCCGATATGTAGAGTGTTGGACTGCTTAGAGGCAGTATATGTATATGAGTACGCCCTAATGAATAGAGTAGTATGGATATAGCAACTATCGGCGGTCTGGTTCTCGGCATCGGGGCCGTATTGGTTTCATTTGTTCTGGAAGGTGGACATCTGGGTTCGATTGTCCAGTTGCCCGCCATGATGATCGTAATCGGGGG
>CAZVNK010000013.1:10915-11733 GCA_964628115.1 uncultured Ignavibacteriaceae bacterium
AGGTCACGTCCGGACAGCTCGACTTCCAACTCGTAATCGGAGGAACCATCGGCGCTTCCATCGTGACGACGTCGGTCAAGACCGTCATGAAGGTCCCGGCCTATCTCAAGCTGGCTTTGGTCGGGAAATCCGATGATCCTCGGAAAATAATCAACATGATTGTCAAGCTGTCGGAGAAGGCGCGCCGTGAAGGTATTCTGGGGCTTGAAAAAGATCTCAAGGCGATTAAAAATCCCTTTTTCCACAAAGCGGTTCAGCTGGTTATCGACGGAGCCGAAACCACCATGCTCAAAGACATTCTGGAAACGGAAATCGCCTATGTCGAGGAACGGCATAAAAAGGGAATTAGCTTTTTCCAGAAAATGGGCGGATTCTCACCGACCATGGGAATCATCGGAACCGTGCTGGGATTGATTCATACCCTCAGCAACACGTCCGATGCCGATCGTATGGCGCAGGCCATCGCCAGCGCCTTTATCGCCACTCTCTGGGGAGTGGCGCTGGCCAATCTGTGTTACCTGCCGATCAGTGACAAGCTCAAACTCCGTCATGAAGAGGAACTGGCAAATCTCGATCTGATCATGGAAGGCATCGTTGCCATTCAGTCCGGTGACAATCCGCGGGTGGTAAAGACGAAACTGCTGTCGTTTATCGCGCCGAACATGCGCGGCCGGGAAAGTTAGGCGGAAATGTCTCGTCGCAAACGTAACGATGAAGATGAAAATCTCGAGCGCTGGCTTCTTACGTACTCAGATTTAATTACGTTACTGCTGGCTTTCTTTATCGTCATGTACTCCATGTCGCGCGTTGACGCCAAG
>CAZVNK010000013.1:11833-13300 GCA_964628115.1 uncultured Ignavibacteriaceae bacterium
CCCGGACACGGCGTCCTTGACATCGGACGTCTCACATCACTCGGCGAAGCCATCGAACGCAGTTTCAAGGAATTGAACAAGGAATCCGAAATTAACGTCGAAGTGAGCGAACGCGGGCTGGTTATTCACGTCATGGAGTCGGCGCTGTTCGATGAAGGCAAATCCAATTTGAAACCAAAAGCCCGGCAAACCCTCGATATTGTCGCGGGGCATATTCGGGGGGTGGAAAACCATATTCGGGTCGAAGGACATACCGATAACAAGCCGATAAATACCCGTCGTTTTCCGTCCAACTGGGAATTGTCGTCGGCCCGCGCCACCGAGGTCCTGCGGTACCTGTCGGACGATCATCGCATCGAACCGAAACGTCTTTCGGCGCTGGGTTTTGGAGAATACCGGCCGATTGCGGCGAACAATTCCGACGAAAACCGCGCCAGAAATCGCCGGGTCGATATTATTGTTCTGACCGGGGAAATGACCGCGGCCGAACCGACCTCCGAATTTTATTGATATCCGGAAGATATTTCCGCTCCCAAAAGAAAAAATATCCGCACCGCTTTTAATAGCACCCTCCAGTATTTTTGAAATCCGTTGACATTCAACGAGATGACAGGCTTTGACGTTTTGGCATAGCCATTGCTTAACGTATTGCGGGAAATGTTATGTCTAATATGATTGAAAACACGGTTTTTAAACAAAGCGGCATGTCGCTGATGGAGAAGTTTCTGGATGTTTCCTCGATTCGCCAGAAACTGATCGCCGGTAATATCGCCAACGTGGCGACACCCGGTTATAAATCCAAAGACCTTGATTTCCACGGCGAATTGAAAAAGGCCGTCAATCACAAATCGTCTTTGGCCGGCACGGTCACGCACCCCAATCATCTGCCGGTCGGTAAGTCCACCGACAGCGGAGTGGATATTATGGTGAACAAGACCGGAGAAAGTAACGGCATTAACAATGTCAATATCGATAAGGAAATGGCCAATCTGGCGCAGAACCAGATTTATTACAGTATCGGAGCAAAACTTTTGGCCAGAAAATTCCAGGGATTGCAAAAAGCGATCACCAGTAAATAGGAGTAACACGTGTCGGGTATATTCAATTCAATAGATATCTCCGCAACCGGAATGACCCTGCAGAGACGCAAGATGGACGTCGTCGCGCAGAATCTGGCGAACGTGGAAACGACCCGGACCAACGAGGGCGGCCCTTACCGGCGAAAGCGGGTGGTCGTTAACGAAGTCAAGGATCAGGTGCCGTTTCGGAACGTGATGAATCAGGCGCGCACGCGACTGGCCCAAACCAATGAAGGGCATCTGGGCGGCAAGACGGTATCCATACACGAAAGCCTGGAAGTGTCCAAAGCCGGCGCCAGGGAAGTCGAAGATCCCAGCTCGGGTTTTAAAATGATACACGATCCGAGTCATCCCGATGCCAATGAAGATGGTTTCGTGGCCATGCCGG
>CAZVNK010000013.1:13310-17434 GCA_964628115.1 uncultured Ignavibacteriaceae bacterium
AGTCATAAATGAAATGGTCGATATGATGGCCGCGTCGCGGGCATACGAAGCCAACACCACCGCGATCTCGGCGGCCAAGGAAATGGCAAAAAACGCTCTTGAGATATAGGATAGTAAGGAGTGCATGGATATGAAAATCAACGCCGTAGGAATCGACGCCTATCGTCAGATGCAAAATGACTCGAAAGTAAATTCCCGGCAGGTTGCGACTCAGAACCAGTCAAAAGCCGAAAACACCGGCAAAGTCAATCTCCCCGGACAAACCAGCCGCATCAGTTCGAAACTGGCGGTGAAACTGCAAGAGGGTTCTTTCGATGACCTGCTTTCCACCGAGGAGAAACAGGCTTTGGAGATGATGTTCGATCGTTTCAAAACGGCCGGCATGCTTGACGGCGGTTACGCCGAGGACGGCGCCGTCGAACAACCGATTCTGGGAACACTGGTGGATGTGAAATTATGAGCGGAATGGTCGGCCAGATAGGGCGGGTAGTACCCGGCCTTCAGGATAAGGTACAAGGCGCGGCGGTATCGGATAAAACCGCAGGCGGCAACTTCTCCGAGGTCTTTTCAGATCTCATCAATTCGGTCAACACGCTTCAAGCCGATTCTGCCGAGATACAGCAGTTGGCGGCAACCGGTGAGGTGTCCGATTTGCATGATGTGATGATTGCCCTTGAAAAAGCCGGCGTCGCGATGGATCTCCTTTTGGAAATTCGCAATAAACTGGTGGATGCTTACCAGTCTCTGGTAAAAATGCCTATGTAGTAATGCAAGAATGAATTGATCCGCCATTGGACAGGCGGTGAAGAGAAAATAGGAATTGGAATGGATTACTTCAAAAACCTGTTTAAGAATCTGTCGGAATTTGCCAGGGCCATGTCGCCCAGCCAGGCGATTGTTCTGCTCGGCGTCGTCGCCGGTACCATCGTCGCGCTGTTTGTCGGCGGCAACTGGCTGGGAAGCGTCAATTACTCCGTATTATATTCCAATCTCGAATCGTCGGATGCCGGTGAAATCACGGAATATCTGGCCGAGGAAGGGATTGCGTTCGAATTGTCCGATGGCGGCGCGACCATCTCCGTTCCGTCGCAGGACGTATACAATGTCAGGATATCTCTGGCCTCACAGGGCATGCCGCGTTCCGGCAACGTCGGTTATTCGATTTTCGATGAATCCAATCTCGGCATGACCGAGTTTTTACAAAATTTGAACTTCCGCCGGGCGCTGGAAGGGGAGTTGATGCGAACCATCATGCAACTGTCCGACGTCGAGGCGGCCCGGGTGCATATTGTCATGCCCAAGGATCGTTTGTTCAAGAAAGACCAACAGGATGCAACCGCGTCGGTGGTGTTGAAATTAAAACACGCCGGCGGATTGGCCAAGTCGCAACTGTCCGGTATCACCCACCTGGTGGCATCGTCGGTTGAGGGTTTGCAACCCGACAATATTTCCATTATCGATTATGACGGCAACCTGTTGTCGTCGCAGATGGGTTCGGACCAACTGGCGGGACTGTCGTCGTCGCAATTGGAAGTCCGCAAAAACGTGGAATAGTACCTTGAGGAAAAGGCGCAGTCGATGCTCGACGGTGTGGTCGGCGCCGGCAAATCGATCGTACGCGTTACCGCCGAGCTGGATTTTCAGCAGATGGAGCGCACCAGTGAGTGGTTCGAGCCCAACTCCACCGTCGTCCGCAGTGAAGAAAAAACCGAACAGACCGCGGCGGCATCGGACAAGCAGGATGAAGACTCCGAAAGCACCGATGAAAATCGGGTCGAAACGACCGTGACCAATTACGAGATCAATAAAACCGTGGAACACATGGTCAATGCCGTCGGTACCATCAATCGTATCTCCGTGGCGGTTCTCCTGGACTGGGTGAATCGCGAAACGGAAACGGCGACCGGAACGGTGGAACAAGTTTACGAACCGCGCACCCAGGAGGAGATCGACCGCATCTCGGCCATCGTCAGGAACGCGGTCGGGTACGATTCCCAGCGCAACGATCAGATCGAAGTCGTCAATCTGGCCTTTGATCGAACCACACTGGAACATGACATCGTCAAGCTCGATGAAATGGTTCAGCGGGAATTCTATATGGACATCGCCAAAAAAATCGGATTGGTTTTGTTGGCGGTGTTTGTCTTTCTGTATCTGAGAAAACGCCTGCGCAAGTTCTTTGCCGCGCTGGGCCGGATCCTGCCGCCGTCGGCGCCGCAGAACGCCGCATCGGCTCATCGGCCGGATTATGTCGCGGCACCGGAACAGGAGCCGGAGAGAGGCGAGCCGATCAAGCCCGAGCAACGCAAACCGACGCTTATCGACCAGATGCAGGAAACGGCCAAGGAGAATCCCGACGAATTCGCCAAAGTGATCAAAACCATGATGGTTGATTAGGTGATATATGATGGATTATGACAGTTTATCCCCGGATAAGAAAGCCGCCATCGCCTTGGTGGCCTTTGGTTCCGACGTCTCCGCGCAGGTGTTGAAAAGCCTGTCGGAACCGGACATGGAACGGTTGACCATCGAAATCGCCAATCTTGGTGACGTTCCTGCCGATATCGAAAAGCGCGTGGTTGATGAGTGTTACAACATTTTCATGGCGCGAAAATACATTTCGCAAGGCGGCGTTGATTTCGCCAAAAACGTGCTGGAAAAGGCCGTCGGTCTTGAACGCGCCAATCAGATTTTATCTCGTCTGGAATCAGCCCTGCGAACCACCGGATTCAACATGTTGAAAAATATCGACTCGCGTCAGTTGGTGAGTTTCATTCAGCATGAACACCCGCAGACAATCGCTCTGATTTTAACTCAGCTGACTCCGCAACTGGCGGCGGGCGTTCTCTCGGAACTGCCTTCCGAATTGCAGTCCGAAGTCGCTTTGCGTATTGCCACCATGGAAAAAATCTCGCCGGACGTGCTTAAGGAAATCGAAGCGACGCTGGAAGGGCATTTCGAATCCTCCTCGACCGGTGATCTGTCGGTATCCGGCGGCGCCAAGACCATGGCGGAAATCCTCAATCTGATAGAAAGCTCCGCCGAGAAAAACATTCTCCAGTCAATCGAGGCGGATAACAGCGATCTCGCCGCTGAAATAAAAAATATGATGTTCATCTTCGACGACATTAATCTGCTTGACGATCGCTCCATCCAGCGCCTGCTCAAGGAAGTCGAGACCAAGGATTTGTCGATAGCCCTGAAGGCCGCGTCGGAAGAAGTAAAGAACAAAATCTTCGCCAATGTTTCCGAACGCGTTGCCGTCATGATCAAGGAGGAGATGGAATTTCTCGGACCGATGCGACTCTCCGACGTCGAGGCCGCCCAGCAGAGAATCGTGGAGTCCGTGCGACGCCTCGAAGAGGAAGGACAGATTGTCATCTCCGGCCGGGGTGGCAAGGAGGATGTCATTGTCTAAGCTCCTCCAGATGCCGTCGCTCGGGAAAAAAGTGATTATCGGCGAGTATCGTATGGATCTTGCCGCCGATCAACACGCGGAAGAGGTGCTGAAATCCGTCTTTCTCGGCCTGAATGTTATTACCAGTACCGAAGGCAAAAAACTGGTGCCGATTCAGGAACTGCTGAAAGTTGAAGATCAGGTGAAGCGAGAAAAAGAAGAGACCTATCAGTCGGCTTATGCCAAAGGAAACGCCGACGGGTACGCCAAGGGATTGGACCAGGGTCACAAGGAAGCCGAAAAGGTCATCAACAATTTCGGCTCCGTGGTCAAAAACGTTGTCGACCAGCGCCAATCGATCTATGAAGAGGCCCGTCGGAAAATACTGGAGTTGACACTCAAAATCGCCAAAAAGATTACCTTCGATGCGGCCAAAATCGATCCCGATGTGACCGCTGAAATTATTAACGGCGCAATCGATATCCTCGTCGACAAAGCCCGTATCAAAGTAAAAGTCAATCCCAATCAATTACCGCTGATCGAACAACAGATTGACCGTTTCAAAGGGAATTCCAACGTCATCAAGGAAATTATCATCGAGCCGGATTCTCGCGTTCGTTTCGGCGGTTGTTTCATCGAAACACCGGCCGGGGATATCGACGCCCGGGTCGAATCTCAAATGGAGATCATAAGCGAAGCGATGCATATGGATGAGGAGCAATCGTGA
>CAZVNK010000014.1:0-1750 GCA_964628115.1 uncultured Ignavibacteriaceae bacterium
ACCATATACGAACAGCTTTCCAGCGGATTCTGGAGAACGCCCTGGAGTCGGAGACAGGCGAGATCCGCATCAGCATCTCGAAAGATCAGGCGCGGCGCTGGCCGAAACGCTTCTGGAATCGGAACTGTTCGGTCATGAAAAAGGCGCGTTCACCGGCGCCTATTTTAAACGTCTCGGTAAATTCGAACAGGCCAATCAGGGAACGATATTCCTGGATGAGATCGCCGACATGTCACTGCTGACGCAATCCAAATTGTTGCGTGTTTTGCAGGAACAAAAATTCGAACGTGTCGGCGGAAACGATACTATTGATGTCGACGTTCGCGTTATTGCCGCCACCAACAAGTCGCTTGTCCAGTGTATGAAAGAGGGATCGTTCCGCGTCGACCTGTTTTACCGCCTGAAAGTCGTTTCCATTTATGTCCCTCCGCTCAGGGAGCGGAGAAGCGACGTTCCACTGCTGGCTGAGCACTTCATTAAACGTTTCTCGCGTCATTTGAACAAAGAGATCAAGGGAATCGCGCCGAAGGCCCTGCAAATGCTTACCACGTACGCCTGGCCGGGCAACGTGCGGGAGCTCGAGAATAACATTCATACCGCCTGCGTCATGACCAAAGCGGAAATGCTTCAGATGGAGGATTTCCCGATCGCCTCCGAGCTCAATTCCCGCGTTGAAATCGATCTCGACAATTTACCGGCTGATTACACGGAGCTGTTCAAGAAGATCATCGATCCGATTCTCCCGAAGCTGATCAACAATTCGGAAGGCAAAATCTATTATTTCCTGGAATCGGCGTTGGAACGAGCGCTGATTTCCTCCTGCCTGAAACACTTCGGCTCCAATCAGGTCAAGACTTCCGAAATGCTCGGTATTTCCCGCAACACCCTGCGGGATCGCATCGCCCGTTACAATATATACTAATCCCGTCGTTGCCTACTGATCGTAATATTTCGCGATATCGTCGTTGTTCTTTTTCCCGCGCAGTATTTTGCCATAGCAAAACAGTAACAAACTCAGGATCATTCCCCATGAAAACACCAGAAATATCCAGCCGCCGGTTGTCATGATTCAGCCTCCTCCGACACGTCGGTCGGTTTTCGTCTGCGCCAGGCCACCCGCACCATGATTGCCAGCATTGCCAGCACGGCCAGAAGCAGAAGTCGGTTCCGAGTATGTACGGAACATTGGCGTCATCGACACCCTTCATGGTGATGGTATCCCACCAGTCGCTGATAAGCCACCAGATCAATATCGTCAACAGGCAGGTGGGAGTGACATATTTAATAATAAACCGGAATATTCGGGGGACTTGCAGGTCGGCTCCCTGATGCAGTTCCTTCCAGGCTTTGTCGATGCCGAAAATCCAGGCCAGCAGGATGATCTCGATCGTCGCTCCCAGAACGATGATGAAATTCGCTCCCCAGAAATCCAAATCACCAAGCACGCCTCGATGGAGGAACCATATCACGCCGAAAATTTTCACGGCGCTTTGCCGTTTGATTCTCAACTCGTCTTCGAGAAAGGCCACCGATGGTTGCGCGATGGATATGGAGGATGTTATCCCTGCCAGAAAGAGCATGAAAAACCAGAGGAAACCGAACAGCGCGCCCACCGGGATTTGATTGAATATTTGCGGCATGGTGACAAAGCCGAGATTGAATGCGCCCGATTCGGCGACGGTGACGATTTCCTGCGGGCCGAAGAATATGAAGGCCGCCGGAATCACCAGCGAACCGCCGATAATCACTT
>CAZVNK010000014.1:1760-4054 GCA_964628115.1 uncultured Ignavibacteriaceae bacterium
AGTCCCGATAGCGCAACGTCGTCCTTCTTGCGCAAGTAACTCGAATACGTCAGGATGACCCCCATCCCGACCGATAGCGTGAAAAATATCTGTCCGGCGGCCGCCAGCCAGACTTTGGCGGATTTCAACGCCGAAAAATCCGGATTCCACAGGAATCCCAAACCGTTAATCGAACTCCAGTCCGGATGCAGAGGATCGGGAGCGAAAAGAGTGATTACGCGCACCGCCAGCACGATTCCGAAAAAGAACAACAGCGGCAGAGCGATATTGCATAGTTTTTCGATTCCGCCCTTGATGCCGAAGTAAGTGACCGACATATTCAAGACGAACGTGATCAGAAAAAAGACAAAGCCGGGAAGGGTGCCGGAGAAAATCCCGCCATCGGTGACGCCCTGGTATTCCGATAAAAATCCGATAAAGCCGCCGCTGGATGTAATACTCGCCAGTTGTCCCGTGAGCGAATAGTACGCATACGCCAGACACCATGACTCGATATACACATAGTACATATAAATCAGAAACGGTCCGAAAATTCCGAATATCCCCAAATACTTGATGAAACGATTCTTCTTCCACATGGATTGAAATATCCCCGGAGCGCTGGTATGACCGAATCCGCCGCCGAATCGCCCGGCGGTCCATTCCACCCAGACCAGGGGAATGCCGATCAGCACCAATGCCACGAGGTACGGAATCATAAAAGCGCCGCCGCCGTTTTTGGCCGCCTGCACCGGGAATCGAAGAAAGTTGCCCAGCCCGACGGCTGATCCCGCAACCGCCAGAATGACGCCGAGTCGCGTTCCCCACCGTTGTCTCGCTTTTTCCATAGTCTTACCTCTGCCAGTGAATATATAAAGATGGGTTTTTTCCGAAGAATAGAGTCTGCATCACGGCAAATAATACCATGATTAATCTTTCAATGTCAAGACAAAACCGGGATTTTACCCTGATTCTATTTTAATGCAACTTTATTTTTGTTGACAGAGTATTACCTCCTGAATATCATGACTCAAAAATACTTGGATGTACGAAGGAGCGGGAAATGAAAGCAAAATACGGTGTTGCGATTGTTTTGGTTTTAATGGTCTTTATGTTTTCGTCGGCGCAGGGACGAAGTGCCGCTGGGTTGGCGATGGGCAATCTGACGACTGCCGACGCCTGCGGATACGGCCTGGGGTTCATCGGCGGCCACATCGGCATCGCCGATGAGGGAACGTCGGTGTTCGGCAATTTAACCTACGGTTTCTCCGATTATACCGAGGGAAGGATCAAACTGGGTTTCTTCGATCCCGATTTTGAAGGCGCCGATCCCAAGATTATGTTCGGTGCGGATTTCAAGTATGAATTCCTGGACTATTATGATCGTAATCGTAAAAATCCGTTTGATCTTGCCTTTGGCGGTTTTCTGGAATATGTTGATTTCGAGGGCGGTTCGATTTTGCAGATTGGCGGCAATGCGATAATCTCCATTCCGTATCGTTTCAATTCGGGGCGTCGCATCATTCCCTATGGCCGTCTCAATCTCCGCATGGAAAAAATATCCGCCGGCGATCACGACGCTTCCGATTTCTTCGCCGGACTGAACGGCGGCGCCAAATTCGAAGCTTCCGAGGAGTTCAATATTTACGGTGAGTTCCAGCTTGATGGAAACGCCGGATTGTTTTTCGGTGTCGAATTCCGGGCGTTTTAGGCAAAATATAGAAACGAGATAATACACGGCTCCGGTTAACGCCGGAGCTTTTATTATGAATTATATTGATGCTGTCATTCTCGGATTATTGCAGGGGCTGACCGAGTTCCTGCCGGTGTCGTCATCGGGACATCTGGTGCTGACCCAGTATATTCTTGGTGTCAAACTGAATGGCGTGGTTTTTGAATTGCTGGTGCATTTCGGAACCCTGATGGCGGTCCTCATTTATTTTCGCAGACGGATTATCAAGCTGATTCTGGCGCTGTTCGATCGTTCCATGAAAACCGAACGACGCATGATTCTGTTTCTTGTTCTCGGCACGATCCCGGCTGTTATCGTTGCATTATTATTCGATGACATGATCGAAGAGGCGTTTTCCTCGCCCGTGTTGACCTCGGTCATGCTGGTCGTCACGGGATTGATTTTACTCCTGACGGGAGTGATAAAAAAACGAAACGGAGATCTCACAGGTAAAAAAGCGCTTTTGATCGGATGCGGGCAGGCGCTGGCGATTTTTCCGGGCATTTCGCGATCCGGGACCACAATCGCGGCCGGCATGTTTGCCGGTGTCAAACCGATGGAGGCCGCCGAATATTCGTTTTTG
>CAZVNK010000014.1:4064-5081 GCA_964628115.1 uncultured Ignavibacteriaceae bacterium
CTGTCTATTCCGGCCATTGCCGGAGCGATCGTCTTCAAGGTTCGCGACATTGTCAATCTGGACACCGCCCTGATCGGTCAGTATGCGGTTGGGACGGTCATATCTTTTTTATCCGGACTGTTTGCCGTGTATTTACTCCTCAGTATTATCAAGAAGGGGAAATTCCAATATTTCGGTATTTATTGCCTTATCGTTGGCATATTAGGTATACTGTATTTCATATAAGGCAATGAAAAACATTCTCGTCATCAGGCTGGGGGCAATCGGCGACGTGCTCTTGACCGCCGCGCCGATAGTTAATTTAAAAATATCGTTCCCCGACTCACGTATCCATTTCCTTACCAGGGAGCGCACCGCGCCATTGGTGAAACATTTCGCGGGCGTGGATGAGATTATCACTCTGCCCGGGAAAATCACTTTTCCCGAGTTATACAGAACGGCAGAGCGACTCGACCGGATCGGTTTTGATCTGGTTTGCGATCTGCATGGAAACATTCGGTCGAAATTCATCGCCCGCTATATTAGCGCACCGTATAAGGTCCTATATCCCAAACGTCGTTTGGAACGTATCTCGGCGATAAAACGACATCGCATAATCGAAAATCCCCCGCATACCATTGATCTCTATAATCAGGCCGTTGAGACAGCCGGTGGGGATGTCTATTGTCGTCGTCCGGTTTTACGTCTGCCGCCGGAATCAGGCCGTTCCGACGAGACAGCCGACAAGAGCATTCCACTGATTGCCGTTGCGCCGGGAGCCTCCTATCCCACCAAACAGTGGCCCGTGGAGCGGTTCAAAGAGCTGGTTCGGAGGATTATCACCGACGACATCGGCACTATCCTACTACTGCTATCATCAGCTGACCGCGATATGCAAAATCTGACCGACGAATTCCCCACTGACAAACTGCGTGTTTTGCTAGACGCCGATTTGATAACGTTGGCACGAGAAATCGATCGTGCCGATGTTTTGGTCGGCAAAGATTCCGGACTAACGCATCTCGGCTCCTCGGCGGG
>CAZVNK010000014.1:5091-13245 GCA_964628115.1 uncultured Ignavibacteriaceae bacterium
CGCTGTTCGGCCCAACCCACCCGACACTCGGATTCGCCCCGCGTGGCTTGCGGGATCGGGTGCTTGAGGTTGACGAGTATTGTCGCCCTTGTTCATTGCACGGGCAGAAAGCCTGCTATCGCGATCAGCAATATTGTTTCACGCGGATTGACGTCGACGATGTCATGTCTGCTCTGCGACAGATGCTGACCGATAACGCGGGGGGAGAGAAAGCCCTGTTTGTCGATCGTGACGGGACACTGATTAAGGAAAAGGACTTTATCTCATCACCGTCCGAGGTGGAGCCGGAGACGTGTGCGGTCGATGCCGTTCGCGCCGCCCGCCGGGCGGGATACAAGATTATCGTGCTTTCCAACCAATCCGGCGTGGCCCGTGGGTATTTGGATGAAGACGCCGTTCGGGCGGTGAATGCTCGTGTCATGCGTCTGTTTGCCGAGATGGATGCCCCGCTTGACGATATCCTGTATTGCCCCTATTACAAGAAGGGAACGGTCGCCGACTATGCCCGGCATTCAATCGATCGCAAACCGGGGAGCGGCATGGTGGAAGAGGCCGCGCGGCGTCACCATATCAATCCGCATCATTCTTACGTTGTCGGCGATAAATTGACCGATTGTGCTCTGGCGTATGTCGTCGGGGCCGGAGGCATCCTGGTCCGAACCGGATACGGAAGAGAACAGGAATCCCTGATGGGAGAAGGCTATGCTTTTCGCCCCGAAAGGATTGTTGATAATCTTGGCGACGCCGTAAATTATATTGTAAAAGACACAAAAGGAAAATCTCCATGATTATACCGGCGGCATATTCGGATACTCTTGAGGACAACAAAGTCCGATGCCGACTTTGTCCTGCCGAATGCCTTCTGACCGAGGGCAAGGTGGGGATTTGCCGCGCCCGATTCAACCGGGATGGAAGACTGGTTACCGACAATTACGGTGAGCTGGTGACCGGAGCCTATGATCCGATCGAAAAAAAGCCGCTTTATCACTTTCATCCGGGATCGGTTATTTTTTCCACCGGCGCGAATGGTTGTAATTTCAAATGCGCCAATTGCCAGAACTGGGATATTTCGCAGACCAAAGTCCCCACGCGATATGTCGAACCGGCCGATCTGGTCGAACTTGCCGCCGGCAGAAATTCCATCGGTATTGCCTATACGTATTCCGAACCGTTAATTTGGTTTGAATATATCAGGGAGGTCGGGCGTCTCATTAATGAGGCCGGTCTGAAAAACGTGCTGGTTTCGAACGGATACCTAAATCCGGAACCACTGGAGGAGTTGTTCCCGATTATTGAAGCAGCCAACATCGACTTGAAAGCCATGGATGACGGCTTTTACAAGCGTATATGCAAGGGGAAACTGGCCCCGGTCATGCATACGATATCGCGTTTTCACGAGTATGGGACGCACCTTGAAGTGACCAATCTGGTGATACCCGGACGTAATGACACCGCGAGTGACTTTGAACGACTGACCGATTTCATTGCCGGGCTGTCACCGCGAATCCCGTTGCATTTTTCGGCCTATTACCCGACTTATCGCATGACCAATCCTCCCACCCCGTTGGAAACGCTTGAGAATGCCTATGAAATCGCGAAAAAGAAACTGGATTATGTCTTTTTGGGCAATGTCCATTTGACCGACAAGGCCGATACGCGTTGTCCCGGGTGTGGGGCGGTTCTGATCTCGCGCCGGGGGTATCGTATTAACTCGGCGGGATTGCGAAACGGAGTCTGTATCGCATGCGGATACGACACCGGGATATATTAAAACCGCATATCGGATCGGATATTGTAAACCGACCGACATTATGCCGATATGAATAAAGTATGTCCGCCGTTATGGAAGACGACTGATTTGCGATCGAATAACGAAATGATGGATTTATAATGACTCGTCTGTCGACCTGCATAACACTTTTACTGGCAATCGTGATTGCATCCTGCTGTCTGCCGACGACCGGGTGGGGTCAGTTTTATTTCGGCAAGAACAAGGTCCAGTATACCGATTTCGACTGGCAGGTGATGGAAACCGAGCATTTTCGTATTTTCTTTTATCCCGAAGAAAAGATGATCGCCCGAATCGCGGCCCGTCTGGCGGAGGACAGCTATGACGTTCTCGCCGGCAAATTCAAACATGAGGTGTACAAACCGATCCCGCTCATAATATATAGCTCCGGTAATTATTTCACGCAGACCAATGTGACCACGTCGCTTCTGCCCGAGTCGGTCGGCGGTTTCACCGAGTTTCTCAAGGGGCGGGTCGTGGTGCCGTACAACGGTTCGTATCGTGACTTCGCCCATGTCATCCGGCATGAATTGGTACACGTGTTCACCATTTCCAAATTGCAAACCGTCATGACCAAACAACGATTCATGCGCATGGCCGCGCCGCCACTCTGGTTTATCGAAGGGATCGCCGAGTACTGGTCGATCGAGTGGGACAGCGATGCCGATATGGTCGTCAAGGATATGGTGCTTTCGGGGCGATTGATTTCGATTCCCAATATGTATCTGGTATCCGGCACGTATTTCATGTACAAGCTCGGACAATCGATTTGTGAATTCATCAACGACTATTACGGTTCCGACAAACTGGTGTTGATTTTTGAGAACTGGTGGAAATCCAGATCGTTTGACGAAATCGTGGAGATTACCCTGGGTGATGACCTGAAGGAAGTCTCCCGGAAATGGGAATATCATCTCAAGAAACGCTATTTCCCCGAAATGGCAGACGGTGGTCTGGCCAAGAATGAGACCAGCCAGTTGACCCGGAGCGGTTACAGTGTGAAAGGGGTTCCGATAACGCTGAAAAACGGCAAAAACGGCGGGCGCTGGATTGTTTTCAAAGCCAATAAAATGGGGTACTCGGGATTGTACATGATGCACGCCAACGGCGAAAAGTTGAAACTGCAGACGATATTGAAAGGCGAACGCAACGCCGGATTCGAATCTTTGCACCTGCTTCAAAGCGGTATCGACGCCAACAATGAGGGGATGGTACTCTTTTCCTCCAAGTCGGCCGAAACCGACGTGTTGTACCTGTATGATATCAATCGCAGAAAAATCATCCACAAGTATGAACTACCCGATCTGATCAGTGTCACCTCGCCGCGATTTTCTCCCGACGGCAAAAGTGCGGTATTCAGCGGTGCACCCAAAAGCGGTATTACCGATATTTATCTACTCAACCTGTTAACCGGCGAACCGACGCAGATAACCGACGACTGGTATCATGATATCGATCCGGCGTTCCTGCCTGCGGGAGATACGCTGGTGTTCTCGTCGAATCGATGTCCGGACGGCGATGTCGGCGCCATGAACCTGTATACGATTCCGTGTGACGGGGGAGAGCCGGTGCAGGTCACATCGGGCAACTGGCGGGATATCACGCCCGACGTCGGTGAACGGGGCATTCTGTTCTCGTCGGATCGCGACGGCGCGTTTAATATCTACCGTCTCAATCCCGATCGTTCGATCAATAAGATCACCAGTCTGCTGACCGGGGCCTATGATCCCCGAATCGATTCGGACAATCAGGAATTGATTTTCGGCGGGTATCAGGATTTCGGCTATCATATTTATAAAACGACGCTGAGCGATTCGATGGTTCTGGCGGCCGATAACCCGCCTCCCGGAAAAGTATTCTGGAAACCCGGGATGCTGGCAAAAGAATCGGTTCGTTCCACCGTGCACTATAACAACGAATACTCATTCGATATCGCGCAATCGGCAATCGGCTATGATCCGGTATATGGCACGCTGGGCGGCCTGCAAATGGCAATGTCGGACATGCTCGGCGACAATATCTTTTATTTTCTTCTGACCAATACCGCCGAGACCAAGGATGATTTTCTGTCCAGCTTTAACGTCGGTGTGACCTATCTGAACAAGAAGCACCGAATCAACTGGGGGGTGGGGGGATATCATTTCTATAATGAGTACTATAACGATTATGAGGGCTATTATTTCGAACGTCAGGTCGGTGGACTGGTGTATCTGAATTATCCGCTTTCCAAATTTAACCGAATCGAAACCAGCACGTATCTGCGCTATTCGAACAAGGACGTCTGGATGTTTTTGGATCGTCGCGAGGCTTTTCTCATGTCCAACTATCTGTCATATGTTTCGGATAACAGCCTCTGGGACCTTTCCGGGCCGATCGAAGGACATCGTTATAATGTCACGGTCGGACTTACCACGGCGTTGAATGAAGGCAAGTTGTACAATCGCATGGGGATGGTTGACCTTCGTCATTATTATCGACTGGGGAGATTTTCGGCGTTCGCCTCGCGGTTGTTTGCCTACAGTTCGTCCGGTGACGAACCCCAGCGTATTTATTTCGGTGGTAGCTGGTCGTTTCGGGGATTCGACCGTCGCGAATGGTACACCCGCAACGTGTTGTTCGCGTCTCATGAATTGCGTTTTCCACTGATTGACAACCTGCTGGTGGGATTCCCGATCGGCGGTATCGGCTTTCAGGCCATCCGGGGGGCGCTGTTTTTCGACACCGGTTCCGCCTGGGAGGACGAGTTCGATCAGTTTATCGGATCATTCGGGGCCGGTTTTCGGGTTGCTTTGGGAGGAATGATCTGCCTGCGTTTCGATTTCTCCCGAACCACCGATTTCGATACTATCAGCGATCGAACCGATTTTGACTTCTTCTTTGGATGGAATTTCTGATGAACAAGACTCGATTGATAGTATGCGTTCTGATCGGCATCGTGCTTGTATCCGGTTGTACGAGAAAATTCAAACTAAAACGGAATGAAGTAGTGCCCGAGTCGAACTGGCAATACTCCCGGGGTGACGTCTCCGCGACGGCGGCGTCCAAGGCGGACTTTTCCGGTGTTTTGAACGTGAAATGGGAGGATCGGATATCCGAAGCGCCTATCGGCCCGCTGACTATCGGGGCGGGACGGTTGATTATTCCGGGAAGTCGGGGGCGTATTTATTTTTACGATCCGGCAACCGGCAAATTCTGTGGGCGGCATAAGGAACGGTCCGGTTCGCAGACCGGTCTGGTGGTGGTCGATTCGCTGGCCTATTACAGTGTGGCACCTCCGAAAAACCATTTCGTCTGCCTCAACCTCCATACCCGTGAATCGCTTTGGAAAGTGCGTTTAAAGGATGTGTCGGGGACGCCGATAATAGTAGATAACAACGTTTATGTCGCGTCTTCGCTGGGCCGCGTCTATTGTTACGAACGGCTGACCGGCGCCATGATCTGGCGGGACAGTGTCGGCGGAAACAGCGTCGGTGGCCCGAGTTACGGCGAAGGCAAGGTCTATTTCCCGTTCGATGACGGACGATTATACGGCTTTGATGCCGGGAGTGGAAAGATAATCTTTACCGTAAACCTGCAACAGCCACTGGTAAGCAAGGTCGCTGTGGATGACCGCGTGTATGTATCCGGGATCGAGGGTGGTGTGTATGCCGTGGATAAAAACGACGGGAAAACAATCTGGTCGCGGCGGTTTGATCGATCGATCTGGACCGCGCCGGCCGTTGATGACCTGTATTTCGGAGACAGCGACGGCGTTTTACATGCGCTGGACAAACGTGACGGCGCGACGGTGTGGGAGTTCAAGACCGAGGGGGTGATCTTATCCTCGCCGATACTGATAGGTGACAAAGTGGTTTTCGCTTCACTCGACCGCCATCTGTACTGTCTGGAGAAAGCCGACGGGCATTTGGTATCCCGGCGCTTTTTCAAACATGAAATTCGATTTCCGGCGGTCAGTGACGGAATCAATGTCTTTGTTGCCCTGCAAAACGGATCGGTTCAATGTCTGGGAGAGTAACGTGAACGAAATCATGTACACCGAAGCGGATCTGACGACCAATCTCAACGAACTGGCGCACGAAATGTTGCGGGAGCTGTATATTGCCGCGAAAAAAGCATCCATCTATTCGGTCGATCATCCCCTGACCCGCAAAGCCATCGGCAGGCCTTTTTTGCTGATGGAGAAAATATTCCGTTTCAAGAAATTCGTCAATTTACATATCGCCTCCGGGCACCTCTATGCGCTGAATATTAAAACCAAGCAATCCATCTTCACGGATCAGATCATGGATTACATGCAGGTTCTGGACGTCGGTGACATTTTGTTTTCGTCCGAACTGACCGCTGATGAATTGGGACTGTTTCTTGGGCGTTTTGTCAAAAGATTACGATCCGGCGATTATCAGCATCTGCTTTCGACTTTTATCGAAAACAATAGAATCGACACTGTTAACGTCAATGGTGAAACCGGTCAACTGCTGTTTGACAAGGGACGGCAATTCTCATCAGAGATCATTAGGGATTTCTCGGTGCGGGGAATCATAACTGATATTCTTCCCGATGATTTCGAGGATTTGGCCGAGCTGATTTCCGAGTCACAGGATGACCACGATGAATTCCTTACCCGTTATCATCATGATTATTATCCGCAGTTGATTTCCTTTCTGGTTCCCGAGAAAATCGGGAGGATTTCCGCTGACGACATCGTCACCCTGATTTCACAACGGCTGGACGACGTCGCATCCGACTCCGGCGAATCCTGTCGTCGTCTCATCGCGGCGTTGCATTATCACCCCGAACATGACAATATCGTCCGTCGACTCGATGAAATCGCGCTTTCTCGAGGAATCGACCGGTCGTCGTACACGTCGGTTATGCCCACTACCAGCAAAATTCGAATTACCGCCGTCGAGAACATCGATCGCTATCTGGACGATTTTTTCAATCAGCTTCTGTCGTTTCAACACGTCGGCGAGTTTGCCGATCATTTCGGACGCCTGTTGCGCACCGGTCAGCAATCCAAGGCCCAGGCGGTTAGCGACCGGTTGTTGCGTCACCTGGCCGGCAATAAACTCGATTTACGGCAACGAGCGCTGGCTCTGTTGAAAATCCCGGCAGCCTCATGTTTGAATCTGACCGGCACGTCACTTCTGGAATACCTGACGACAACAATTTGTGTCTATTTTGACGCCCGCGAGGAGACGTTTGAATTCTCCGATCTGGTTTGGGATATCGTTCGCAATTGCCTGTCGCGAAACAGCCTGACCATTCCCGCGACTTTGGGACGGGCATTGTGCGCGCATCGGCAGTTGGCCGAAGGTATCTGGTGTTATGAATCCATCGCCATTAAAAAGGCCGTGGAGGAAATGAATCGCAACGAGATCATCTCCGGCTTGATCGGACACCTGGTCAACGGGGATCATCAGCATATTCAGGATTTGCGGGATATCATGGTTGCCATCGGTTCCGAAGAGATGGCCTTTGCACTCTCGGAAGTTATTTCTCACGAATCCCGTCACGTGCGCCGGCAGGTTCTCAAGATTTTGCCGGAAATGGGCAAATCATCTTTGAACGTTCTGAGTCGGTTCATGGCCGATGAAAACAATTTCACCCGCGATGAATCGCGCCGGGAATTGCCGGATGACCTGTGGTATCAGGTTCGCAATGCCGTTTTTGTGCTTGGAGCTTTGCAGGATATCGAAGCCTGCCGGATACTCCGTCAGCATATCACCGACTCCGATACTCGCGTTCGAAGGGCGATTGTCTCGGCCCTGGAGAAAATCGGTGGGGAAGAGGCCGCCGATCTGCTTTTGGTGATGGCCAACGATGATGACGCCGAAATCCGCGAAAGCGCCCTGATCGCACTGGGCATTATCGGAACTGCCGATATCGCTCCGGAGTTGATCGATTTGGCTCGAAAAAGACGCGGCGAGGTCATTTGTATCATTACCGCTTTGGGTAAACTTGGCGGAATCGAAGCCAAGCAGTATTTGGCAAAACTGCTAACCGATCACGATCTGCAATCGGAACTGACATCGGGCCGATCGTCCCGTGAAGAGCTTAAAATGACCACTCTCAAGGCGCTGGGACGCATTGGTGACCGGGAATCGATGCAGACCATAGAAGATTTCTCAAAGTCACTCTCAGCCCCGCAAAAACTGTTTTTCGGCGGCTCAAAGTTGAGTAAGACCGCCGAAGAGATTCTTTCCCGTCAGTCAAAATAATCTGAGATTTCAGCCAATCTGACATAAGCGTCTGTCATGATGGCTGTCCGTCTATGCCTTATTGGCATGCCGTGACAGTCTGACCTTCTCTTGAAAATTCTATGTTATTGTATAATAACGTCTTATGGCATTCGGCACGCCATT
>CAZVNK010000014.1:13263-16953 GCA_964628115.1 uncultured Ignavibacteriaceae bacterium
AAAGATGAAAGAAACGAAACGAAAAATAAGACTCTGCTACAGAGGAGGTAAGTAAAATGACGCTGGTACGTTACAACCCCAATCGCGTTCTGAATCGGATGTCGCGGGACTTTGACTCGGTGCTGGATTCGTTTTTCCACGCCCCGGTATTCAAGAATGATGCCTGCTGTGAGTTCATACCCCGCGTGGATATCGTCGAAGACAAGGAGTCGATCGGTTTGCACGTCGAACTTCCCGGCATGAAAAAGGACGACATCAAGGTGCTGGTTGAGGATGGTGTCCTGCAAATCAGCGGTGAACGGAAACAGGAATCCGAGGAAAAGGATCGGAATTATGTCCGTTCGGAACGCGTCTACGGTTCGTTCTCGCGGTCGTTCACCCTTCCGGACAACGTCGAGACCGACAAGATTTCGGCCGAATACAAGGACGGTGTGCTTAATGTCACACTCCGGAAGACGGAAAAGGCCAAACCGAAAGAAATCGCGGTCGAAGTCAAGTAACGCGAGATCGGGTAACCGTTAAAACACGAGACGGGCGGGTGGAACGACTCGCCCGTTTTTTCAGGTCTGAAAGGATAATGAAGATGAGTAAGATTATTGGCATAGATTTGGGAACGACCAATTCCTGTGTCTCGGTTATCGAGGGCAAGGACCCGGTCGTGATCACCAACTCCGAGGGGACGCGCACGACGCCGTCGGTGGTGGCGATCGACAAAAACGGCGAACGGCTGGTCGGACAAGTTGCCAAACGTCAGGCGGTGACCAATCCGATGAACACGATCTTTTCGATCAAGCGTTTCATGGGACGAAAGTTCAGTGAGGTCAGCTCCGAGACGAAGAATTTCCCGTACAAAGTCGTCGCCGGCGACAACGACAATGCCACGGTGGAGATGAACGGCAAGAAATACACGCCGCAGGAAGTCTCCGCGATGGTGTTGTCGAAGATGAAAAAGACCGCCGAGGATTATCTCGGGACCAAAGTCACCGAAGCGGTGATCACGGTACCGGCCTATTTCAATGACAGCCAGCGTCAGGCGACCAAGGATGCCGGGCGTATCGCCGGGCTGGAGGTCAAGCGCATTATCAACGAGCCGACGGCGGCCGCGCTGGCATATGGTCTGGACAAGAAAAAAACCGGCAAGATCGCGGTCTATGACCTTGGCGGCGGGACATTCGACATTTCCATTTTGGAATTGTCCGACGGTGTTTTTGAAGTGCTCTCGACCAACGGGGACACGCATTTGGGCGGTGACGATTTCGACAAGCGCATTATCGACTGGCTGGTCGATGAATTCAAAAAGCAGGAAGGGATTGACCTGTCGCAGGATTCGATGGCGATTCAGCGCCTGAAAGAGGCGGCGGAAAAAGCCAAGATCGAGTTGTCGTCGACGATGGAGACCGGTATCAACCTGCCGTTTATTACCGCCGACAGCAACGGGCCGAAACATTTGAATCTGACCCTGTCGCGTGCCAAATTCGAGCAATTGGTGGATGATCTTCTGGAACGCACCATTGCGCCGTGCCGTAAGGCCGTCGACGATGCCGGGATCGCATTCACGAATATCGACGATGTCGTTTTGGTGGGCGGTATGACGCGTATTCCGAAAGTCATCACGCTGGTCAAGCAGTTGTTCGGGCGGGAGCCCAACAAGAGCGTCAATCCTGATGAAGTCGTCGCGATCGGCGCCGCGATTCAGGGTGGCGTATTGACCGGTGACGTCAAGGACGTGCTTCTGCTGGACGTGACGCCGCTGTCACTCGGTATCGAAACGTTGGGCGGAGTGACGACGCGGTTGATCGAGCGTAACACGACCATTCCGACCAAAAAGACGCAGGTTTTTTCGACCGCGTCCGACAGCCAGCCGGCGGTGGATATCCACGTTCTTCAGGGTGAACGCGAGATGGCAATCGACAACAAGACCATCGGTAAGTTCATTCTCGACGGTATTCCGCCCGCTCCGCGCGGTATGCCGCAGATTGAAGTGACGTTCGATATCGATGCCAACGGTATATTGAACGTGACGGCTAAAGACCTCGGAACCGGCAAGTCGCAGAACGTCCGAATCGAAGCGTCATCCGGTTTAAACGAGACCGAAATCGACAAGATGGTCAATGACGCCAAGACGCATGAACAGGATGACAAGGAAAAACGCCGCAAAATCGACGTTCGTAATAACGCCGATGCGATGGTGTTCCAGACCGAGAAAAACCTCAAGGAGTACGGCGACAAGCTGGATGCCGATAGTAAGGCGAAAATCGAGGCGGGTATCGAGCGGGTAAAAGCCGCTTTGAAAAACGAAGATATCGCCGAGATGGAAGCCTCGGTCGAGGCGCTCAATCAACTCTGGCAGGGGGCGGCCTCGAGTATGTATCAGCAGGCCTCCGCAGGGCCGCAACCGGGGGCAGGTCCGGGACCGGAACCGCATGACAGCCCCGAAAACGGCAAAGACGATACGGTCGATGCCGACTACGAAGTGGTCGATGAGAAGTGAACATAAACGGGGCCGAATGGCCCCGTTTTCATTGACAAAAGGCCGTCTTTGGCGTAGGCTGTAGGTGGAAGGGAGATAAGAATACACAACAATGTCAAAGGATTTATACAAAGTACTTGGTGTCGCGGAAAACGCTTCGCAGGATGATATCAAGAAGGCGTTCCGAAAACTTGCCAAGCAATATCATCCCGACCGCAATAAAGGCGACAAGGCCGCCGAGGAACGATTCAAGGAGATATCCGAGGCGTACGACATGCTCGGCGACGAGAAAAAACGTCGGCAGTACGATACCATGCGAAAATACGGTGCGTTTACCGGCGGCCCCAGTTTCGATCCCAGGCATTCCGGCGGATTCGACGCCTCGCAGTTCGAGCGGTTTTTCCGATTCGACAATGCCGAGGGCATGGACGTTTTCTCCGAGCTGTTCGGATCGATATTCGGCGGTGGTTCGTCGTTTCGCCAGGCGAGAGGCCGTCCGCGCCGAAGACCCTCGCGCGGGCGCGATGCCTCGGTGTCGCTGAGTGTGACCTTTGAAGAGGCGATGCGCGGCACGGAGAAAACAATCGTCGCCAAAAATTCGGGCACGGGAATAAAGCAGAGGCGCCTTCGCGTGAAAATTCCGGCCGGTATACAAAACGGCGGAAAAGTGCGACTCCGTGGCATGGGGTTTCACGGAGACAACGGCCAAAGCAATGGAGATTTGATAGTAACCGTGAATGTAAAACAAAGCGAGCAGTTCGAACGTCGCGGGAATGACATCCATTCCAAAGTGACGGTCAGTTATGCCGATGCGGTGCTGGGCGGCAAGGTGCAGGTAAAAACGCTGACGCGCACTATCAACCTGACCATTCCGCCGCATACCAAATCGGGAACCAAACTCCGGTTGAAGGGAATGGGTTTGTCGGTCAACGGTGCACAGGGCGACCAGTATGTGGAAGTCGTGATCGATGTCCCGGATAATCTCACTCCGCGCCAGAAGGAATTGCTGGAGGAATTAAAAAAGACCTTCGAATAAAAAGGGTTGCAACTTACAAAAGGCATATGATGAAGTGATAATATGGACGACTTTTGTAGGTATTGTTTTCAGAAAGGGTAGGACGAAATCTCCGTCGAAGAGCCTGAGAAACGAAGGGAAATCTCCAATTGCCTGAAAGATAGAGCGATGAGTAGCAGGAGTAGGTCGAAAGCACTGTGCTTTC
>CAZVNK010000015.1:0-1523 GCA_964628115.1 uncultured Ignavibacteriaceae bacterium
TTGTTTCATGGCGGTCATGACAAGGGCAAGGTGCAGGGCACGGTTGAACTTCGCCTTCCTCCCGACATTGCCGAAGCCGAACCGGGCGAGCCGGTGAAATTCACCTGCGCCCTGTTCAATCAAAAAACCGCCCATCAGTTCCCGACCGGATCGGTCGAGGATCGTCTGCTCTGGTTGCATGTCGAGGCGGTCGATGCCGAAGGGAAGGTGTATCATCTGCCGGTCGATGCGAAGGGATTCGAGGGCGAGGAGTACACCATTGCCGCCGACGTACTGGCGTATCAGGACATGGGCATAGCGTTGGACAAGCCCGATTTCGCGGGCGTGCAACGCGACGGGATACCTATCGGTGATCGAATATATCGCAAGGCGTATCTCGATCCGCAGGGACGGATGACGATTCAGCAGTGGAACACCGAGTCGTTCGGCGTGGATTATCGACTGGGACCGCGCGAAACCAAGCTGGAAACATTCACGTTCACGTTGCCGGATGACGTCGCTCCGGGTGAGTTAACCGTCACCGCCACCCTGAATTATCAATTGCTGGTCAAGCCGGTGGCGGATTTCCTGAACGTGCCCGAGGAGGAATCGGCCGTGACGGTGGTCAATACGCATGCCACGGCGATAACCGTATTGCCATAGGAGGAACCGATGCGAAAAATACTGATTGCGATTTTCGGAGTGTACCTGCTGGTATTTTCACTGGCGTGGGTGATTCAGACCGACACGGCCAATGCCGTTCCGGCTTTTGCCCGCAAGTATAACATGTCCTGTACCACCTGCCATGCGCCGTTTCCGCGATTGAAGGCGTACGGGGATGAATTCGCGGGCAATGGATTCGTCCTGAAGGATCAGGATGCCCCGCGCTATTTTGTCGGGACCGGCGATGAACATCTCGACTTGATCCGTGATTTTCCGATTGCGGCGCGGTTCGATGGATTTATCAAACATGAGACCGTCACCGGTCGGGAGACGGATTTTACGTCACCGTACAATTTGAAAATCATATCCGGCGGGGCGTTGACGAAGAATATCGCCTATTATTTTTATTTCTTCTTGAGTGAACGCGGTGAGGTGGCCGGAATCGAAGACGCCTATATCATGTTCAACGATTTGTTCAACAGTGAGCTGGACGTGTATATCGGGCAGTTTCAGGTTTCCGATCCGCTGTTCAAGCGGGAGGTTCGTCTCAGTTACGAAGATTACATGATATACAAGTTGAAGGTGGGTGAATCCGGGGTCAATCTGGCGTATGATCGCGGGGTCATGCTGACGTACGGTTTCCCCAGCGGCACCGATATCATAGTGGAAGTCCTGAACGGTAATGGGATCGATCCTGTCGATGAGTACCGCGTGTATGACAATGACAAGTACAAGAATTTCGCGGGGCGGATATCGCAGGGAATCGGCGATTACCTTCGGATCGGCGGGTTCGGCTATTTCGGCAAGGAGAAAAGCGAATACGCCAATGAAATCTGGATGGCGGGCGGCGATATGACGGCCGGCAACGACAAAGTCGAATT
>CAZVNK010000015.1:1533-9400 GCA_964628115.1 uncultured Ignavibacteriaceae bacterium
AACGTGCAATATCTCGAACGCCGCGACGACAATCCGGAATTCGCCGAGGTGAAACCGCCGGAGGTGGAAACGCGCGGCGGGATGGCGGAGTTGATTGTCATGCCGGACGGCGAGCGAAGCCGCTGGTATGCGCTGGCGTTGTACAACAAGATCGATTCCGATATCGACGATGATGACTATGAAAGCATTACGGCCCACGTCGGGCATGTTTTGCGCACCAACATCCGCCTGATTCTCGAAGATACGTATGATATCGAAAATGAGGAAAACCGCGCGGTAGTCGGGTTCGTGGCCGGATTCTGAGGCGTGACATGATGCACATGCAAAAGGGCGGTCGATATCGATCGCCCTTTTTTGTGTTCCAAACGAACGGGGGTTTGTTGTATAATGCATATGAAATACAAAGGAAAGGATATGCCATGTCATTATCAGGAAAAGTCGCCCTGGTAACCGGGGCGAGTCGGGGGATCGGTGCGGCGACGGCCAAACGTCTGGCCGAATGTGGCGCGGCGGTTGCGGTGAATTATTTCAGCAGTAAGGAACCGGCGCAGGCGGTGGTGGATGCGATTGTCGGCAGTGGTGGAAAGGCCGTATTGGTTCAGGCCGACGTGAGAGAGCCCGATCAGGTCGAGATCATGATAAAAAACGCGGTTGCGGCATTGGGGCCGATTGACATTCTGGTGCTCAACGCCGGCGCCAATGTCCCGCTTAAAATGTTTGCCGAAATGTCGACCGATGAATTCGAAAATAAGGTCATGGGTGAATTGCGGGGATTTTTCCATCCCCTCAAGACGGTTATTCCCGCCATGATCGAACGAAAAAGCGGTTGTATTGTCGGTATCAGCAGTGGCCTGTCTCGCTATCCGGGGCCACGGTTCAGCGCGCATACCACCGCCAAGTCGGCGGTTGACGGATTGATGAAATCGCTGGCATTGGAATTGGGGCCGTTCGGTATTCGTGTCAATACCGTCGCTCCGGGATTGACCGTGACCGATGCCACGTCCTGGATGCCCTTGGAGCAGAGAGATGCGATCGGCAAAATGGTTCCGTTGAGACGGGTTGCCTATCCCGAAGATATCGCGGGTGCGGTGGCAATGATCGTATCGGATGATGCCGGTTTTGTCACCGGATCGTATATTCCGGTCAGCGGCGGTCAATTGATGTTGTGACGCCGATTCATTTTCGTGCAGTACGTATGAATCACGGGATGGCGGTCCGTCATCCCGTTTCCGTTTTTTTCCCGGCTTGACAGAATAGCGAATCACGGTATATTTCTTTTGTAAGGCGACACCGTAGTCTGACTTCCGGTATACCTGTCCATAAGTCCAACATCGGATTAAGGAGAATTATCGTGTTCAAGCAAAACCTCATGAAGGTCATACTGGCGCCGGCCATCTTTTTTGTTCTGGTTGCAAGCACATCGGCGGAACGGGCAACCGAAGAACAGATGCGGTTGGCCTGCCGGAACTGGATGCAATATATGGTGCATGCGACCGGCGGTTGGGCGGGTGATTTCGATCCGCACATACAAGACTCGTATGATATTGTCGTCGGAGATACTCTTCTGGGACGGTGTTTTTCTATTTCTCCGTCGGGTTATGTGCTGGTACCGGCAATGATGGAACTTCCACCGATCAAAGCGTCATTGCAGGTGAATGATTTCACTCCCGGCAGTCCGGGAGTGGAGGATTTGTTCCGCGATGCTTTGCGCAGTAAGGCCGGAATATTGATTAAAGCGTACGGCAGTCTGGATTTCGTGCCGCAAAACAAAGATGAAATAACGGTCGGTGGCCATAATCGCGATATGTGGGATGCGTACCTGCAGGATGAAAAGACATTCAAAACGGAGTTGACATCGGATAAGTACGAACCGCTGGAAGAATTCGGTCCGCTGTTGACCACGGTTTGGCATCAGGACGATCCGTACAACCTGTTTTGTCCGACCGGGGTTAATGGCCGCTGTGTGGTCGGATGCGGCGCGACGGCCATCTCGCAGATTCTGGCGTATCATCGCTGGCCGATGGAGGGTACCGGCAGTTACAGCTATTACTGGTGGGGGGATTATTCCTGTGAGGAGTATGATCCTTTGCCGGGGTGTACGCTGACGGCGGATTTCTCCGATGCGTACGACTGGGATAATATTCTGGATATTTATTACGGCAGTGAAACGATCGAGCAAAAATACGCGGTGGCGGAATTGTGTTATGAGGCCGGGGTCGCGCATGATATGTCTTACGGCAGTTGTGCCTCGGGCGCGGGGACATATCAACCGGTGGTGTTTCTGCCGTCGTTCTTTCGATATAAAGATCAAATCGTCGAAGTGTGGGAGCTGGATTACGATTCCACCGTCTGGTTCGACATGATCAAGGCTGATATCAACGCCGGTTTGCCGGTGTTTTATAATATTCCGGGGCATTTCATTATCGGCGACGGCTGGCGCGAAAGCGGTGCCCTGAAGATGATTCACATGAATTACGGTTGGGGGGGGAGTCACAACATGTGGTTCACGCTGGATAATTTGTACTGTCCCTGGGAATATTGCGATGACGGCTATGACGGTATGTTACTCGGAATCGAACCTGACCGGGACGTGTATTATACCGCCGACGGCAAGTGGGGGCAGGTTCCGTTTTCCGTGCAGTTCACGGGAGCCGGAGAATTGCCGGGTATCGATACCTGGATCTGGAATTTCGGCGACGGTGAAGTATCCTATGAGCAGTCCCCGCTTCATGAGTATACGCAGGGCGGATTGTGTGACGTGACACTGGAAGTGCATGCCGGTGCGCAGGTGCGGACGTACACGGCGACCGATTATATCACATCACTGGCCGACTCGTTGATCGGAATCGATGCCGCCTCCTGGCCGGGAAGCGTGGTGGAAGTGGCGATTCATGTCTCCAATGCGATTCCGTTAAACGGGATAAGAATCCCGGTCGAATACGGCGGGACGCTGAATCTCACCCTGCAGTCGTATACCACGGACGGGTGTCGCGGCAGTCTGTTTGAATACGAAGACGAACTGCATATCAATCCCTGGGGCAAGCAGGTGACATATTCTTTGTATAATGTCGGTGACGACTGGCCCGCTTTGGAACCCGGATCGGGACCTATTTTAAAAATGTATTTTTCCATACCAGGCTCGGCCGAGGAGGGCGAGGTTGCGAATATCGTTTTTGATGGGTATTCATCGTACACTCCCCGGTTTACCGGAACCGCCATTGTTTACAGCCCGATTCTCGGTGAGGGAGAAGTGACGATCGGCGAGCCTGATTTCATTTGCGGCGACGCCAACGATGATGAGAATGTCAACCTGCTTGATGTTCTCTTTCTCATTGATTATTTGTACGGCAATCCGCAAGGCCCGACGCCGTCGCCGCCGGAGTCCGGCGATGTCAACAACGGCGACGGTAAAATCAACCTGCTGGATATTCTCTGGTTGATTTCTTACCTGTATGGCTCACCGCAGGGGCCGGCGCCGAGCTGTCCCTGAGACGCCATAACATTGAATTATTGACGGCGGTCCGAACGACCGCCGTTTCTTTTTGTTCCTGACGCTACAATGCCGTATATTTTTACCGGTGAAGTGATATGGCTTTGATACACGACGGCAGGAATATTTGTATTTCCGGATATCCCGGGGTCGGCAAGACGACATTGATGGTCAAGCTGGCGGATGCGTTGCGTCATTATGATTTGGCCGGTTTCTACACGGTTGAAATCCGTGAACGGGGCGTGCGCAAGGGATTCGAACTGGTTGGTTTTAATGGGGGCCGTCGGATTTTATCGCATATTGATATACAAAGTCCGCACAGGGTCGGCAAGTACGGGGTCGATGTGTCCGGTTTCGAACGTTTTTTGGATGAATTAAAACTGCAAGATTCGATTTCCGGATTGATATTGATCGATGAAATCGGCAAAATGGAATGCTTGTCACGGAAATTTACCGACCTGATTGTCGGATTATTGGAATCTTCAACACCGGTTATTGCCACAATCGCAAGTAAAGGCGGGGGATTCATTGATCGGGTAAAACGCCGCAAAGATGTTGAAATCATTGAAATTACCACCGCCAACCGGGATCTCGCATTGCGGGACATCGTAAAACTTTTTTAATATGGGATTTATTGTCGTTAAATTCGACATCGGGTGAAAGAAATATGTAGGCTAATCTACTAAATATTATAGGGAGAGACTTTTAAAAATGAAAACCCTGTATGGGAAAACACGTCTATATATTTATGTTGGTTTCTCTCAAAATCCCCAGAAGAAACGTTTTTTTATATCAATATGGAGGAGTAACGCATGTCCGGTATAACCCGACGAGACTTTCTTAAAACCGGAGCCAAGGGGGCCGCATTGGTGGCGATTCCCGCGATTTTCCGGATTGACCCGCTGGCGGCCTTTGCGACGCCATCGCCGGGTCGCAATCTTGGCGACTATATGACGCATTTCGGCGTTGATGAGGGCCTGATTCGCAAAGTGATGGGGGCGGCTCTGGCTCATGGCGGCGATTATTGCGATTTATTTTTCGAGCATAAAATTTCCTATTCGGTTAACCTGGAGGATGATGAAGTCAATCGCGCCTACAGCAACGTTGATTTCGGTGTCGGTATCCGTGTTATCGAGGGCGAGCAGACGGGATATTCGTTTACCGAGGACATCTCAGCCAAGGCTATGATTCAGGCGGCGAAGACGGCGGCCAATATCGCCAGTGAGTCCAAGACATTGCCGCCGGTAAATCTCAGTTTGCATGATACGCCGGACTATTACCCGATAGAGACGTTGGTGGAAGATAACTCGATCACCCAGAAAATTCCGTTATTGAAAAAGGTGAACGAGCGCATGCTGGCGCGTGACAAGCGTATCATCAAAACTCGCGCGGGTTATTCCGATGATGCGTCGTATATTCTGATTGCCAGGTCGGATGGGCGTATCGTGTGTGATTATCGGCCGATGGCATCGCTTTACGGTTTGTGTGTCGCCGAACAGGACGGCAAACGAGAAACCAACTATTATTCTCTTAGCGGTCGCTACGGACTGGATCACTACGGCGAGAAGGAAATCATCGAGATTGCCGACAAGACGGTTCAGAAAACGGTGATCTTGTTCGACGCGGTCGTGCCGGAGGGTGGCGAGATGGAAGTGGTGCTGGCTCCGGGCGATTCCGGAATCCTGTTGCATGAAGCGATCGGGCATGGCATGGAGGCCGACGCCAATCGGAAGGGTGAGTCGATCTTTGCCGACAAAATCAATAAAAAAGTGGCGGAGGATTTCGTGACAATCGTCGATGACGGTACGATTGCGCATGATCGCGGCTCGCTGAATGTCGACGATGAAGCCAACGACACCGAGAAGACCTATCTGGTCGAAAACGGAATCCTACGCAGTTATCTTCACGACCGAATCAGCTCGCGGTATTACAAGGTCGATCCGACCGGAAGCGGAAGACGGCAGTCGTTCCGCTTCGCGCCGATACCGAGAATGCGCAGTACGTACATGCTCAACGGTCCGCACAAGCGTGAGGAAATCATTAAGAGCGTGAAAAAGGGCCTTTACACGGAATCGTTCCAGAACGGCGAAGTGCGTATCGGCCAGGGCGATTTCACGTTTTATCTCAATACGGGATATCTGATCGAGGACGGGAAATTGACCCGGCCGGTGAAAGATCTCAACCTGGTCGGCAACGGCCCCGACGTGCTGACCAAGATGGTGATGGTGGCCGACGATTTGGTCATCGATCCGACGGGCGGCAGTTGCGGCAAGGCCGGTCAATTCGTACCGGTAACGCTGGGATTGCCCACGGTAAAGGTGTCATCGATAACCGTCGGCGGTCGGTCGGCTTGAGCAACGTGTCACATGAAGAATAAAACAGGAATCATATTATGAATAACAAAGATAGATTGGAACTGGCTCAGTGGGCTGTCAAGCTGGCCAAGAAGCATGGCGCCGATGATGTCGCCATTAATATGAGTTATACCCGGGACATTGGCGTGTCTTTTCTCGACAACAAACTCGATCAACTGACCGAATCGACGCAGAATCAGTTTTCGATCAACGTGTTCGCGGGCGGTAAATATTCGGGACATTCCACCAATGATTTCAACAAGGACCGACTCGAGAAATTTATCGAGGAAGCGGTCGCCATGACCACGTATCTCGGACAGGATCCGTATCGCACCTTGCCCGATCCGAAATATTACGAGAGCCAGAAACGGGTCGATTTGAAACTGGTCGATCCGGCGTATGGCGACGTGACCTCGGAAACTCGCGTAAAGCTGGCCAAAGACATCGGAGAAGCCGTGTATGATAACGGCAAGAACATTATCACGGCCACGTCCGAGTACGGCGATTCATATTACGGATCGGTCAAGGTTCACAGCAACGGTTTTGAAGGTGTTCGCGAGGGAACGATCTTCTATGACGGTGTTAAGGTTACGATCGATGACGGCGCGGGCGGGCGACCGGCCGATTACGGATACAGCCAGAAGCGGTTTGTCAAGGAATTGGAGTCGCCCGAAATGTCCGCCAAACTGGCCATGGAGCGAGTCAATCAGCGTATCGGCACCAAGAAGATGGCGTCCGGCACGTATGACATGCTGGTTGAAAACCGTGCCGCCAGCAAGCTGGTCGGTGCGATGCAATACCCACTCGGCGGTCGCGCCCTGCAACAGAAAGATACGTTTCTCGAAGGCAAACTCGGCGAGAAGATCGCCTCGGACAAGCTGACGATAATCGATGATCCCTTTATCGTTTCGGGATTCGGTTCGCAATTGTATGACGGTGACGGGATGGCGGCCCAAAAGCGCACCATCATCGACAAGGGAGTGCTCAAATCCTATTTCATCGACTGGTATTACAGCCGAAAACTCGAGATAGACCCGAGCACCGGCGGTTCGAGCAATATGATTTTCGCTTATGGCGATAAGTCGCTCGATCAGATGGTTGCGGGCTTGGACAAGGGTATCGTGGTGACATCGTTTATCGGCGGCAATTACAATTCCACCACCGGCGATTTTTCGTACGGCCTGTTCGGACGGTATGTCGAAAACGGCAAGATTGTCCATCCGGTCAGCGAAATGACCGTCACCGGCAATTACAAGGATTTGTGGAATCAACTGGTTGAAGTCGGCAACGACCCGTATAAGAACTCCGCGATGCGTCGCCCGAGTCTGCATTTTGAGGGGGTCAGTTTCAGTGGCGTGTAGGCTGAAGACGTAGCAAACCACACACGTACATACACAATGGGCAGGATTATTTCGATCCTGCCTTTTTATTGGGGCGATATACACTTGCCAAACCGCGATTATCGTGTATGGGAGCGGTTTTTCGTTGCCAAAACGGGGATTTTTGTTATCTTATACCTACGCTAAGCGCCGAGGAATACAACATTTACCCCCCCCGGTGATACTCGTCTTACCTATAGCATCGCGGCGGTGACATGAACAAGATCAATTATCTCCTGATTTCGCTGTTTTTAATCCTGTTATCACTATCAATATTCGCTTCGGACGACCCGGAGCAGGAATTCCTGCCGATCGGCCTGACCGAAGAGGAAATGCTGAGGCTTGATGAAATCGGTATCTCACATCGCGCCACCGCGCCACCGAGCGGGGAAATCCGCAACGCTTCGGAATGGGAACCGTCGCAGGGGGTTATTATCCGCTGGCCGTTGGGTATCCCGGTTTCGCTGGTGGCGGAGCTTTCCGAGGACGTGGTGGTGACAACGATTGTTTCCGGGGCATCCGAGGAAAACAGCGCCCGCTCGTCGTATACATGCCATCAAAAAATAATAAAGCAGCAATATGCTTGAAAGGGAAATAGCAAAAGATATTGCCTGCGCTTTAACTATTTTATTAAAAGATACTTC
>CAZVNK010000015.1:9410-16892 GCA_964628115.1 uncultured Ignavibacteriaceae bacterium
GTCGTATACATCGGGCGGAGTGAACATGGAAAACGTCGATTTTCTTTACGCCTCGACCAATTCGATTTGGACCCGCGATTACGGGCCGTGGTTCATATTCGAGGATGGCGCGTTGGCCATTGTCGACCACGTGTACAATCGCCCGCGTCCGCTCGATGACGTCATCCCGCAGATTCTCGGCGCGGACTGGGGAATTCCCGTCTATGGTATGAGCCTGAACCATACCGGCGGCAATCACATGTCGGACGGCTTGGGGATGTCGATGTCGACCGAACTGGTGTACGATGAAAACTCGGGATTGGCGAACAAGCAGGTCGACTCGATCATGCTGGCGTATCTCGGCAATGACTATACGGTGTTGGATTATATCGAATCGGGCGGAATTCATCATATCGACTGCTGGGCGAAGTTTCTCAATCCGACCACGATTCTGGTTAAAGACGTTCCGTCGTCGAGCAGTAGCTATGCCCTGCTGAACGCGCGGGCGGAGTATTTGTCGCAACAAATTTCGGCGTGGGGACAACCGTATACGGTGGTTCGGGTGTACTGTCCGTACGGCACGGCATACACCAACTCCCTGATTCTCAATGACAAGGTATTCGTCCCGACGTTCGGCAGTAGCTGGGATGATGACGCCATCGCTACCTATCAGAACGCCATGCCCGGCTATGAGATTCTCGGATTTACCGGTTCCTGGCTGGACGACGATGCCATTCACTGTCGCACCATGGGCGTGCCCGATCAGTACATGTTGTTTATCGATCACGATCCGCTGGTGACGGTTTCCGATACGGCGAGTCATTACGATATCACGGCGACGATCGATGCATACTCCGGTGAGACGTTGGTCGCCGAATCGCTCAAAGTGTATTTTTCGGTTAACGAGGGTTCCTGGGACTGGGTCATGCTGGAGGCATCGAAACAAAAGGACGTCTACCTGGCAGTCATTCCGCAACAGGCGCCGGGCGATGAAATCCGTTACTATATCAAGGCGGCGGATATGTCCGGGCGGATCGAGACGCATCCGTTCATCGGCGAACCGTGGGCGCATACGTTCAGTGTGTATACCGAACTGCAGATCACGACCGCCGATCTTCCCGACTGGACGGCCGGCGAGACGTTTTCGCAACAACTTGAGGCAATCGGCGGAATCGGTGAACATGTCTGGAGCGACAAATTCGATGACCTTGCATCCAGCGGCCTGAGTCTGTCGTCGGACGGTCTTCTTTCGGGGGTTCCGTCAGGATCGGGGGCGATTTCTTTCATCGCGCACGTTGTCGATGACAATGAAGACATCGACGAGCAGACGTATGGATTTACCATCAACGATGAGATCGCCATTGACAACACCGCGCCGCCGGAGGGTGTCGTCGGTGCAGTTTATTCCTGTCAATTGACTGCGGTCGGAGGAACCGGAGAATTGATTTGGGCCGATCGTGATCTTGATCTTGAAGGCCGTGGGCTGACCCTGTCGGCGTCCGGTTTGTTGTCTGGTTTGCCGACCGACAGCGGGACGGTGAGTTTTACGGCGCGGGCCGAGGATGCTATCGGGGCGTATGATGAGTGGGAGTTCAGCATATCCGTTTCATTCACGTACGTTTGCGGCGACGCCAACGGTGACGAGGCGGTCAATTTGCTCGACGTGTTGTATGTCATTGACTTTTTGTATTCCGATCCGGCCGGTCCGGCGCCGCTTCCATCAGAAGCCGGCGATGCCAACGCCGACGGAAATGTCAACCTGCTCGACGTATTGTATGTCATAGATTATCTGTACGGTTCTCCTCCGGGTCCGGAACCGTTATGTCCGTAAGCCATAAACAGTTATTGGCTTAGATGTTGTTGCTCATACGGCGGTTGTCGTTGTCAGTTAACGACATGCGGCATTCTGTCGATAAAGAATACAATTGACAGAGTGACCGTTTGACGTATATTACAACAGGGAATACTTACCGGGCTCGCATTTATTCCGTATTATTTCCATGGAGTGTAACATGAAGCGTATTGCGGTGTTGTGGGTGTGTTGTATTTGTCTGGGCATTATTCCCGCCACTCTGTCAGCCTTTGTTCGTGATAAATCATCCGCAGGCGATGACTCATTTGCGTCGTATCGCCTGATCGTTAAAATAGACGGCAATGCCGAAACCGTCATTTCTCGTGACAAGTCCAATGCCGTTGCGGTCGGCCTCGATGATTTCGATTCGGTCAATCGTCGATTCGGAATCAGCCGGCAGGAATATCTGTATCCGGTGAAAGTTGCCGATCATCATCCCGAGGCACTTCGCAACGTGTTTCTCGTTGATATCCCATCCGGGGTGAACGCGAATGACCTGAAAAACGCCTATCTTGAACTTCCCGACGTGGTATATGTCGAACTCGATGCCGTCGCGGAATTGTACGACACTCCCAATGATACGTACTATGATCAACAATGGGGAATGCACAATACCGGGCAGGAACACTATCACGTGTTTCGTTACGAAGATTGCGGTAATGATGTTTTGGGGGTGGATGCCGGAACGGACGACGTCGATATCGATGCGCTGGAAGTTTATACCAATCCGCCGGATCACACCGTCACGGCAGTCGTGGCCATTATCGACACCGGCGTGGATATGGATCATCCCGATTTGGCGGGGCGTATTTGGACCAATCCGGCTGAAATCGCCTACCGGCGGACGGCTGGTCGTGTGGGTGATGCCGCCGTCGGAAACAACGGTCAGGGAATCGCGGGAGTCGCGGATGACTGCCGGATCATGGCTCTGAAATTTTCGCCGGTGATGCTGTCGTCGCTGGCCGCACGGGCGATCGTATACGCCGCCGACAACGGCGCCGACGTTATCAGCATGAGCTGGGGATATCCCTGGCAGGTTCAGGTTCTCGATGATGCGCTGGCGTACGCACGATCCAAAGGCGTGATCCTGGTGGCGGCGTCCGGAAACGACGGCGAAGAGGTTGCCAATTATCCGGCCGCGTCTCCGGGTGTTATTACCGTGGCGGCCGGCAGTAGCGGCGGTTTTATCACGAGTTTTTCGACATTTGACGATCATGTCAATATCACCGCTCCGGGCCAGTCCATTCTTTCCCTTCGCGCCGACGCCACGGATATGTACGCTCCCTGTGAAGCGGGGGTGCATCTGATCGGTGAACATTACATTATGGCTTCGGGAACCAGCATGGCCTGTCCGTACGTGGCCGGTATCGCGGCATACATGCGAGCGGTATCGCCGGGACTGGCGCAGGATATCCTTGAAAATCTTTTATACACCACAGCCGTCGACGTGATCGATCCCTATCAAACCGGCGGCAATTATCCGGGGTGGGATAAATACAGCGGTTATGGTTGGGCGAATCTGTACGACGCTCTGGACGCTGTGCCTGAGAAACGGGCGAAAATCCAGTTGCCGTTTCCCAATGCCATTGTCAGCGGAACGGTGACGATTACCGGGATTGCGGACGGCCTTGATTTTTCATCGTATACATTGGAATTCGGCGAAGGTTCGACCCCGACCGCCTGGACTCAAATCACGACTTCCGGCACGCCGGTTACCGACGGTGCGCTGGGTGATTGGAATACTGAAAGCCGCAACGGACAATATACCATCAGGCTCAAAGTCGGCGCTGAAAATGTCGCGAGTGTGACGGTTTCCGTGTGCAATAGCACCATCGCCGAGATTAACAGTCCGTTGGATGATGAAACGGTGGTTTCCTCGATACCGATCATCGGAACCGCCTGCGCCCCGGATTTCGTCGGCTATGAAATGGAGTTCGCATCGCTGTCCGCACCGGATGTCTGGGTCTCGTTGGCCGAGTCGAGCGTCCCCACGGTCGGTGGAGAAATCTGTGTCTGGAACACCGGTCTTCTGGACGACGGCGATTATCTCCTGCGGCTATCGTTGTACGGATTGGCAGAGGCGGATCCGGTGCCCGTATCTGTGGCGTCGGTGTTCTCGACCGAGCATGCCTGGAAATTACACTTTGATACGTCGGTTACGGTAGTGGCGAATTACGGCGATTTCAACGGGGACGGAGTCAATGAGATCGTCGTCGGCACCGAGGACAGTTTGTATTTTATCGCTGTCGACGGAACGCCGTTGACGGACGGATGGCCATCGGTTCCGGCGTATGATTTCCGGATACCGGTGGCGGTGGGCCGGCTGGATGACGATGACATCGATGATCTGGTTGCCATCGGCGCCTGGGGTGGTGCGCCGCATGCCACGCTTTTCGGATTCCCGTCGATGGACACCAATTACGCCATCAATTTGCCGGTGGGGCCGATGTTCGAATCGCTCGACGGTGGAGCCACCAAGTATTATCCGAATCTGTTACTTAAGGATATCGACAATGACGGCAAGGATGAGATAATTTATTATACCGGAGCGCGGGCGAATATCGTGACTCACTGGTACGTCTATAATCCCGACGGGACTTTCAAGTATCAAATAGCCGAACCGTCACTGTCGTTTCCCGGTTGTCTCTATGCTGATCTGGACGGTGACAATATCGATGAATTGTATACTGCCGGCGATTACCAGTTGTACCACTGTGCCCATAGTGGACTGATTCTGTCGTCGTATCAATGGCCGGGACTGGAAACGGGCAAGTTTTTGTGTGAGAGCATGTCCGCGATCGACATCGATGCCGACAGCAAGCTGGAGTTGATCGTGCTGGGATCATACGACAACAGTCTCGGAGATTTCTGGATATTCACCTTCGATGAAGACCTGGCGCTCAAGGACGGCTGGCCGCACAATACGGGTATCGACAATTATGTTTTGGCCTCGGCTCCGATATTCGCCGATATCGACACCGACGGCAGTTTGGAGTATTTCATAACGATGTGGGAGCTGGCCTATTCGCAGGTGTATGCCTGGCATATCGACGGGGCGGCGTACACCGGAGATTCCACCACCGCCATTTTCGCCACGTCGCCCAATCCGGCCAAGATTCATGCTCCGGTGCTTTCGGACATGAATGATGACGGACTGCCCGACGTGGTGGTTTGTCTGGGGCCGGACATTTTTTACACGTACGACGTTGAACGTATCATTGCCTGGGATGTCAACGGCGACGTTCTTTCCGGCTGGCCGATGGTGGTCAATCCCGATATCGTTCAGCCGGGGAATTTCAGCTGGCATTCGCCGGTGATCGGGGATATCAACAAGGATGGTTTTGTCGATATGGTGGTGACGACCATCATGAACGATCTGGTCTTCATGAATTTCGAGGATATGCATTACCGGTCCGGCGCCTGCCCGGTGCCGACCTGGAAGTATAACCGTCGCATGAACAATATCGGACCGGTGCGAAGCGCCGAGATGGTTTGCGGCGACGCCGATTCGGACGGTTACGTGAATTTGCTCGATATACTCTTTTTGATTTCTTATCTCTATGGTGATCCGCCCGGTCCCATGCCCGATCCCGCTGAGGCGGGCGACGGCAACGCCGATGGCGCGATAAATCTTTTGGACGTGCTTCAGTTGGTCAATTACCTGTATAATTCGCCGCCCGGCCCGGAACCGGTTTGTCCGTGATCGCGTTCGTCGTCCAGATATTTGAAGGTTTTTCTTGTTCCAAACGGCCAAGCCGCTTATATTCGGCAGGTTACCGCGCCAATCGATATCACATCTCCGAATAATCGGTAACAGGTTATTGACGGTTTCTGACGAAGCCGTTTTAGGGACACTATCTACGGGAACGTCTTGAGGATATCGTGTATAAGCTGGTTGGAACGGATGGGGATCGACTGTATGTATGGATATTGAATCCGGGAGAATACCATATCGGTCGCGGCTCAGGAAGTGATTTTTGTATCCCGCATCGGACCGTTTCGCGGAATCATGCGCAAATAAAAGTCGCGGACGACGAGAACAACATACGTCTGACCGATCTTGGCAGTCATAACGGAACGGCTGTCAATGGAAAAAATCTGAACGGTTCGGTCGATCTTCATGAAGATGATGTCATCCTGTTCGGGCAGACCGAATTCAAAATCGCCGTGGCCGATCAAAACGAGCCGTCCGCACCCGCCATGCCGAGGACGATGCTGGCGAGTCAGGATCCGCTGAAATCGGTTTATCTGTCAATCAATGAAGCCCTCAAACCGCTTCCGAAGAAGGCCACCGATTTGCCGGGTCTTCTTCCGGCGGTATTCGACATGGCCAGAACGCAGGATTTCACCGAACCGCAGGAGACCATGTTGCATCACGCGCTGGAAAAGATCGCCACGGTGGTGCCCTCGGAACGACTGGCGATATTGTTCGTTTCCGACGATGACAAGGACGTTTATACCGCCGCGAGTCACATCCCCGATGGTCGTGACCCCGGTGAGTTGGTGTTGTCCCGAACCATTGTCAATGAAATCATTACCAACAAGACCGCGATCCTGATCAGCGATCCCAATGATGATCCTCGTTTTGCCGAGCAGAAGTCGATTATCATGTCGGCGCTGAAATCGGCGATCGCCGTCCCGCTGTTCGATGAAAACAAGGTGCTGGGGATTTTGTATATCGACACGACCAATCCGTTGCATCGGTACAACGACGATTACCTTCGGGTTTTGGCGACGTTCGGGAATATTATCGCGTCTCGTTTGCTCAATTATGCGTTGTTGCAGGAACGCGAATCCAAGCAGGTCATGGAGGCTGAATTGTCGCGCGCGGCGTCGATTCAGAAAAACCTGCTGGTGTCGAACCTGCCGGACGTGGACGGATTCTCGATATATGCTCTTTTGGAACAGTCTCGCTCGGTCGGCGGGGATTTGTACGATTTTAAGGTATTGCCGGACGGCCGGCTGTTGTTCGTGCTGGCCGATGTCAGCGGCAAGGGTTTGGGGGCGGCCCTGCTGACCTCGAACATTCTGGCATCTTTTCGTATTTTGTACGATCTTGACGGTTTCGATTTGTGCGATGCGGTTCGGAAGGTCTCCCTGCAGTTGTTTTACAACAGCGATCCGGGGGATTTTGCCACGCTGTTTATCGGCTGTCTCGATCCTCGAACCGGTCGCCTGACTTACATCAACGCGGGTCACAATCCGCCGCTGATCATTCGCGATAACGGCGATCTCGAACATCTGGATGCCACCGGGACCATGATCGGTGCGTTTGATTTCGCAACCTGGGATAAAGCCGAAGCGCAATTGGAGGCGGGCGACGTCTTTTTTATCTTTACCGACGGTGTCACCGAGGCCGACCGTCAGACCGATGAGGACCAGTACGGCGACGAACGTATGGAAAAACTGGTAGTGGATGCCCGTCATGCCGCACCGGCGAACATCGCCGCGCGGCTGATCGGCGATATCAATGAATTCATGGGTGAGACACCACGATCCGACGACATAACGATGCTGATAATACAAAGGAACAGGTCATGAAATTCGAATCCGGGCAAAGCTTTGCGCATTTCAAGATTATTCGCAAGCTGGGCGAAGGCGGCATGGGTGAGGTCTATCTTGCCGAGGATCAGAAACTCAACCGTCAGGTT